>JALUMJ010000211.1:1251-16002 GCA_027040375.1 Campylobacteraceae bacterium | reverse complement strand
CTAAAAAAAGCCTTCTTGATGGTTTGAGTATCCCTCAACATCCAGGTGCTATAAAAGCATTTAAAGAAGCAGGCTTATTATAGTAAGTATGTTTTAGATAAAGAAGCCCTGGGTTCAGGGCTTCATACTTTAAAAAGATGTTTTTAAAGTATGTATTAAAATTATATATTTTAAAAATATCCTAAATATGAGTTGAAAGGATATAATTTGAAAAAAGAACATAACCTAAAAAAAGAATATTTAGAGGATATAGAAGAAAAAGGAGCAAATGATTTCAGCGAGGCAAGCAAACTAGATAAAAGCACGATACCTTCAGAAAAACATGCAACATCAGAAGAAAAACTAATCAATGAATTAGAAGGCCAAAGAGATTTTAAACCTGGCTCTTTTAACTATAAATTTGTCTCATTAGTAGCTTTTTCATGGTCAATTTTTCAATTATGGGTTGTCGTACATCCTATAAACGATGTATTTCTTAGGTCATTCCATTTAGCTTTTGCAGTGTTACTCTCTTACTCTCTCTACCCTATTATTAAGGCAAAAAGTCTCAGAAATAAAATTACTTGGTATGATATAGTTTTTACAATAGTTGGAGTCGGTGGTGCACTATACAAGTGGTACGCATACAATGAACTTGCAATGCGTTCAGGTGCATGGACACAACTAGATATTGTAATGGGTGTGATAGTTGTCATCACAGTTTTGGAAATCGCTAGACGCGTTATGGGGTTACCATTACCTATAGTAGCTATAGTCTTTTTGTTATATGATTATTTTGGTCCATATATGCCTGATCTCATCGCACATAAAGCAGATCATTTACCAATTTTAATGGGTCAAATGGTTTTAACAACCGAGGGAATCTATGGCGTGCCTTTAGGCGTAAGTGCTAGTTATGTTTTCTTGTTTGTGTTATTTGGCGCCCTATTAGATAGAGCAGGAGCAGGTGAGTATTTTATAAAACTAGCATATACACTACTTGGAAGATTTGATGGCGGTCCTGCAAAAGCTTCAGTTGCAGCTTCAGGTTTGATGGGTATGATTTCAGGCTCATCTATAGCAAATACTGTAACCGTTGGAACATTCACTATCCCTTTGATGAAAAGGTTGGGCTTTCCGTCTCATAAAGCTGCTGCGGTTGAAGTTTCTGCTTCTGTAAATGGTCAACTAATGCCTCCTATCATGGGAGCTGCTGCATTTATCATGGCAGAATTTTTAGGGCTTAGTTATACGGAGGTAATATTTGCAGCTTTCTTACCTGCATTTGTTTGTTACTTTTCACTGTTTTTTATAGTTCACTTAGAAGCAAAAAAACAAGGAATCAAAGGAGAAGATCCAAAAGTTCTAGGCAGAGCTTGGCCTATATTTATCAAGGGGATACATTTTATTATACCTATCTTATATTTGATGTACACTCTAATTATCCTTAGACAATCTGCCCAAAGTGCAGCGTTTAATGCTATTGTATTAATGATGTTGATTATGGTTATACAAAAGCCCATACATGCCTTCATAAAAAAAGAAGGAATTACGCAAGCGATATTAATTTCAGGTTTTATTGATATTGGACAAGGAATGATAAACGGTGCAAAAGCTATGATTCCTATAGCCGCAGCCACTGCAGTTGCTGGTATAATTGTTGGTTCAGTTACATTAACTGGCATCGGGCTAATACTGACTGAAGTTATAGCTCAACTTTCACATGGTTATATTATCCTCGTTCTTCTTTTTACTGCTATCACATCATTGATTTTGGGCATGGGACTTCCAACAACTGCGAACTATATCGTTATGGCTTCATTGACAGCTCCTGTTATCATGAATTTGGCTGCTCACAATGGTTATGTAATTCCGATGCTTGCAGCTCATATGTTTGTGTTCTACTTTGGTATATTAGCAGATGATACGCCACCTGTGGGTTTAGCGGCATATGCCGCAGCTGGAATTGCAAAAGCGGACCCTGTCAAAACAGGATTGCAAGGATTTTTCTATGACATAAGAACTGGCTTATTGCCCTTTATGTTCTTTTTCAACAATAAATTGCTAATGATAGCAAGCGTCGATAAGCTTAATCCCGATGATCCTACGAAATGGGTATGGGTGTCTAATCCACTCGAAATTGGTATTATTTTTATCTCTGCTCTTCTTGGTATGTTTGCATTTACTTCCGCCACTCAAGGCTGGTTTGTCACAAAAGTAAATACCATAGAAAGGCTATTGCTTATATGTGTTATTCCATTTGCAATGCAACCACAATTGATAGTAAACCATCTTCACTATCCAAATGAGTATTTAAGCTATCTAACTGCATTTGCAATTTATTTTCTTGTATATTTAATGCAAAAAATGAAAGTAAAAAGAGCAAAAACCCTCAGAGTATAAAAATTATGTGGGTAATTTAGATTACCCACATAATTAACTGTCCATATATCAATTTTTTCTATTTTAATTTAAATTTATTTTTTATACAAGCACTTAAGGTATAAGCTAAAACCAAGGCTACAGTTGCTAACATTATCCCATATTAACTCTTTAGAGTTAAAAATTTAAAAGGAGTTTACATGAACAAAAAACTTGCTACTATAGCGTTAGCTGGTGCTTTAAGTCTTCCTGCATTTGCAGCGCAATTTATCACTATCGGAACTGGTGGTGTTACAGGTGTTTACTATCCGACTGGTGGAGCAATTTGCCGAATGGTAAACAAGCAAAAGAAAAAAACAGGCATCAGATGTTCTGTTGAGTCAACTGGTGGTTCAGTATATAATGTAAATACAATTCATCAAGGTGAGCTTGATTTTGGTATTTCACAAAGTGATACTGCATACCAAGCATATAATGGCATAGGTAAGTTCAAAGGTAAAGCTATAAAAGAACTTAGAAGTACTATGGCAATCTATCCTGAATTACTTACATTTGTAGTTGCTAAGAGATCTGGCATCAAAACTTTAATGGATGTAAAGGGTAAGCGTATCAATATAGACACCCCGGGTTCAGGTACTAGAATGACTACTGAGATAGTTCTTAAAGCATTTGGTATCAAACACTCTGATTTAAAACAAATTGATGAGCTTAGCTCAAGTGAAGGTCCAACACTACTTAAAGATGATCATGTAGATGGTTATTTTGCAGTGTTTGGTCACCCGACAGCAAACATCAAAGATGCTGCTAACTCAGTTGATATTGATTTGATTCCAATTCAAGGAAAACCAGTTGATATGCTAGTTAAAAAATACCCTTACTATGCAAAAGGTATCATCTCTGGAACATTCTATAAAGGTGTTACACATGACACTCCAAGTATCGGTGTAAAAGCTGTTCTTTGTACAAGTGCAAAAACTAGTGAGAAAGTTGTTTATACTGTAGTAAAAACTATTTTAGATAACTTTGCAGCTTTCAAAAAGCTTCACCCAGCATACAAAACAATTACTAAAAAAAGCCTTCTTGATGGTTTGAGTATCCCTCAACATCCAGGTGCTATAAAAGCATTTAAAGAAGCAGGCTTATTATAGTAAGTATGTTTTAGATAAAGAAGCCCTGGGTTCAGGGCTTCATATATATTTCAGAAGGGTATTTTTAAATATTTATTAGAATATTTAAAAATACCCTAATACTAAGGAGGATTAGCTTGAAGAAACATGGTCAGATGAACAAAGAATATCTGGAAGATATTGAAAAGGATAATGAGGAAGCTTTAGATAATTTATCAAATCTAAAAAAAGAAGTTCCACCGTTTCCAGAAGATATCGAAGATGAAGAAAAGCTCATAAGTGAGCTTGAAGGGCAGAGAATATTTCCAGAAGACTCTTGGCAATATTGGTTTATAGCGGTTATAGCTTTTAGTTGGTCGATATTTCAAATGTATATAGTTATGCATCCTATAAACAGCGTTTTTGCAAGAGCTGGGCATCTAGCATTTGCTGTAATACTAGCATATACAGTTTATCCTATATTTAAAACTGTAAACCTTAGAAAAAAGATAACTTGGTATGATTTTGCATTTGCTGCTGTTGGTGTAGTAGTTGTTCTATACAAATGGTACGAATACACAAATCTTGCTATGCGTTCAGGTGCATGGACACAGACTGATGTCGTGGTGGGTGTTCTAGTTTGTATCATAGTTTTAGAGGGTGCAAGGCGTGTTATGGGGCTTCCATTGCCTCTGATATCAGTCATATTTATAATATATGATATATTTGGACCGTATATGCCAGACCTCATCGCTCACAAAGGTGCGAGTGTCAGCAAATTGATGGGACAAATGGTATTGACAACTGAGGGTATATTTGGTGTTCCTCTTGGAGTTAGTGCTAGTTATGTATTTTTATTTGTTCTCTTTGGAGCCTTGCTTGATCGAGCAGGCGCAGGTGAATACTTTATAAATCTAGCATATACGCTACTTGGAAGATATGATGGTGGACCGGCCAAAGCTTCT
Organism: Campylobacteraceae bacterium; assembly: GCA_027040375.1. Classification (GTDB taxonomy): domain Bacteria; phylum Campylobacterota; class Campylobacteria; order Campylobacterales; family Sulfurospirillaceae; genus JAADIZ01. The sequence continues at coordinate 11,570 of JALUMJ010000211.1, read as the reverse complement.
GTTGCAGCTTCTGGTATGATGGGGATCATATCTGGCTCATCTATAGCAAATACAGTTACAACAGGAACATTTACAATTCCATTAATGAAAAGGTTGGGCTTTCCAGCTCATAAAGCCGGCGCAGTAGAAGTTGCCGCGTCAGTCAATGGGCAGCTGATGCCGCCTATCATGGGGGCCGCCGCATTTATCATGGCGGAATTTTTAGGTTTAAACTATACAGAGATAGTTTTTGCAGCTTTTGTTCCGGCTTTTACTAGTTATTTTGCACTATTTTACATAGTTCATTTAGAAGCAAAAAAAGCAGGATTAAAAGGCGAGGATCCTAGTAAACTTGGTAAAGCTTGGCCAATTTTCATAAAAGGTATCCACTATATCATTCCTATTTTCTTTTTGATGTACACGCTTATCATCTTAAGACACTCTGCACAAAGTGCAGCGTTTAATGCGATATTGTTTATGATGCTGATTATGATAACTCAACGACCAATAGCTGCCATCATGAAAAAAGAAAAATTAACTAAAGGTGTGTTTATCCAAGGGTTTACAGATATCGGCTGGGGTTTGGTAAATGGTGCTAAGAGTATGGTTCCAATTGCGATAGCTACTGGTGTTGCTGGTATCATCGTTGGTTCTGTTACGCTTACAGGTATAGGGTTAATTTTATCTGATGTCATAGACCAACTTTCACATGGTTATATTCTTTTGGTTCTGCTATTTACTGCTATCACATCATTGATACTTGGTATGGGGCTTCCAACAACTGCGAACTATATCGTTATGGCTTCATTGACAGCTCCTGTTATCATGGATCTCGCCAATCAAAACGGATATGTTATACCGATGATAGCAGCGCACATGTTTGTGTTTTACTTTGGTATATTAGCGGACGATACGCCGCCTGTGGGTCTAGCGGCATATGCCGCAGCTGGGATTGCAAAAGCTGATCCTATCAAGACAGGATTGCAAGGATTTTTCTATGATATAAGAACTGCGATACTTCCTTTTATGTTCTTTTTCAATAATAATCTTTTGATGATAGAAAGCGTTGATCCTACAGATCCAAACGACTCATCCAAATGGGTATGGATATCCAATCCTGCAGAAATTGCTATCATATTTCTTGGAGCAGTTGCGGGCATGTTTGCTTTTACTTCTGCAACCCAAGGCTTTATGCTAACTAAAGTAAATACTCTTGAGAGGTTATTGCTTTTAGCACTAATACCTTTTATGATGTTACCAAAACTAATGGCAACACATTTAGATTTTCCATCGCATTATGTATCGTATGTGATTGGAGTAGCTTTGTATGTTAGTGTATATTTGATTCAAAAAGCAAAAGTTAAAAGAGAAAAAGCTTTAGCTTAATAATCTTAGGCGAGTGATAACTTCACTCGCCTAAACTCTTGCCATCCTAGACCAAACTTAAGCATACCAGTAAGTCATAAAGATGTAAGATGTGAAGTAGATAGTATGAAGGCTCTACTAGTAGAGTCAAATGCTAGATGCTTTGCAGATTGCTTCTTTATGACTTATCCGAAGGACGATGAGAAAAATGCACACTTGCTTCGTTAGAAAATTTTGAAGCTACTAGTAGCTCCTGCGACTTTCTGCCTCGCAATTGCACTTTTTTCTCATCGCTGGTATGCTTAAGTTTGGTCTAGGATGGCAATATATAAAATATTGTTCCAGCGATACTTTCTTCGTGTATCAACTTTTTTTCAAGTAGTATTTCAAATCTTTTTTTAGAATCATCATCAAAACTCAAATTTATATCTTCACTGCTTTGTGGTCTTTTAGATATAAGATTTAAAATCTGCGAATCATTAAAACTATTTTTTTTGCCTTTATAGTCTTTTCTATAAGCAATGCTTACATGTAAGTCTTTTAGACACAAGGAAAGCTCCTTTAATCTATCAGTGCTAACCATATTGACTTTATAAGCTGGCGGTCTATCAATGGTACTTATATCAACTCTATCTGGCTTGATTTCTTTTAGCGCATCGCCCAGTTTTTCAAACTCTTGTATTTTATCATTAATCCCTTCGACCACAAGGATTTCAATCACAAAAGAGCCTTTATAAAGTTTTCTAAACTTCTTCATCGACTCTATGATTTTATAGATATCTATCTGGCTGTATGGTCTATCTATCTTCTTAAAGCACTTTTGTGTTGCACAATCAAGTGAAAGTTTTACTATATCAATCTTTGATAAGATATTTTGCATTTTTGGATTAACTATGCTTGCACCATTACTTAGTATTAAGAGCTTGTGAGCGCCTTTTATCTTATTTATCTCGTCAACCAATTCTCGCAAATTTGGATAAAGCGTTGGTTCGCCATTTGCAGTAAGAGTGATGACATCTATATCACTATATTTGATTAGCGCTTTTTTTAGGCTCGTTATAATTTCTCTAACAAGTACTACTTCACTCATCTCTTTAATCGGTTTTGCACCTTTTAATTCACAATAAACACAATCAAAATTGCACTGTTTTAGTGCTGGACTCAAGTCAATCCCTAAAGATTTACCAAATCTTCTTGAATTAACTGGTCCAAATATTATCTCACTCATAAGTTTTTTGTTTTTTCCTGTACCGATTTTATAAAGTATTTTGCATTCTCAACAGGAACATCAGGCAATATCCCATGACCTAGATTGAAAATATGTCTTTCATTTTTCATCACTTTAACAACTTTGTCGATGCCTTCATCTATGGCACTTTTACTATATAATCTTGTTGGTTCCATATTTCCCTGCAAGACATATTTTTCGCCCAATTTTTCTTTAGCTAACTCCATAGGTGTTGACCAATCAACTCCAAATACATCAAAATCTCCATCTATTTTATCCAAATAACCACTAATCCCTTTAGGAAATACGATTATCGGAGTATCAGGATAGTTTGATTTTAAGAAATTAACCAACTCTTTTATATAGTTCCAGCTAAACTCAAAATAAACACTCTCCTCAAGAGCAGCTGCCCAAGAGTCAAACACCATAGCAACATCAATTCCACTTTCGATTTGATTTTTCATATACAGTTGCAACGCTTGGGTAGTCTTTTTCAGTAGCGCATGCATCAATTCTGGTTGAGTATATATAAGTTTTTTAACTTTTGCGTATGTTTTGGTACCTTGCCCTTCTATCATATAAGTAGCTAGTGTCCAAGGAGCTCCACAAAAACCAATCAATGCTTTATCTGCTGCTAGCTTTCCTCTGATTAGTTTTATAGTTTCATATACATATTTTAGATTTTCAGCTGCTTTTTGTACATCTAGTTTTTCTACATCTTCTAAGCAAGTGATAGGATTACCAAATACAGGGCCCTCGCCTTTTACAAATTTTAATTCCATTCCCATTTCAAGAGGCACAACCAATATATCGCTAAACATAATAGCTGCATCAACGCCTACAATATCAACAGGCTGAAGAGATACTTCGCAAGCTTTTTGAGGGTCTTTGCAAAGAGATAAAAAATCGCCTGCTTTTGCTCTTACTTCCATGTACTCAGGCAAGTATCTACCTGCTTGTCTCATCATCCAAACTGGAGTGTATGGAGTTTTCTTACCTCTGCATGCATCTAAAAAAATCTTACTCATAATTGTGTTTTCCTATTATATTAATTTTCTTCTATCTCTATCCATTTTTTAGCAATTCTTACAGCATTTGTAGCAGCACCAACTCTTATCTGATCAGCACAGCACCAAAGATGCAAAACATTATCTCTATATAAATCTTTTCTGATTCTACCAACATAAGTCTCATCTGTATCAGTTGAGATTATAGGCATTGGGTATTCGTTTTTACTTGGGTCATCCACCACTACTAAGCTAGGTGAGCTTCTTAGTATTTCTCTTGCTTTGTCTGCATCTACACTTTGATTAAAATGAATAGTAATATCTTCACTATGGCTTCTCAAAATCGGCACTCTCACACAAGTGGCACTCACCTCTATATCTTTATGAAGAATTTTTTGAGTTTCATTTATCATCTTCATCTCTTCTTTTGTATAGTCATTATCTCCAAATACATCGATATGAGGTATGACATTTAATGCGATTTGATGTTGAAATTTTTCAACTTTGCTATCATCTAATTTAAATGCAAAAAAGTCTTGCATTTGGGTAACAAGCTCTTTCATGCCCTCTTTTCCTGCTCCGCTTACTGCTTGGTAAGTACTCACATCTACTCTTTTGATATCAAATGCATCATCAAGTGGTTTTAAAATTTGCACCATTTGTATAGTAGAGCAATTTGGATTTGCGATAATCCCTCTGTTTCTCCAAGTAGCTATATCGTTTGGATTGCACTCTGGCACCACCAAAGGTACATCTGCATCCATCCTAAAATGACTAGTATTGTCAATCACTACTGCACCAGCTTCGGCTGCAAATGGAGCAAAGTTTGCTGAAACGCTTCCTCCAGCACTAAAAAAGGCTATATCAATCTCATTTTCTTCAAAAACAGTTTGGGTCAATTCAAGCACTTTGTAGTATTTCTTTTTATATTCAACTTCTAAACCTACACTTTTTGCACTAGCTAGTGGAAAAAGATTTCCAACTGGAAAATCCAAATCTTCCAAAACTCTACACAACTCTTCGCCTACTGCTCCTGTAGCACCTGCTATGGCTACATTGTATTTTCTCATTTTTTTACCTCTAAATTGTATTTATTAATTTTACCCATCAGGGCTTTTTCACTTATTCCTAATATCTCTCTAGCTTCAAGCAAATCATATTTGACGCTTATAAGCACCTCTTTTATCAACTCTTTTTCCATATTTTTTATATTTTTTGTGCTACTTCTACTATCTAAAAACAGATCATCCACACTTATAGCTTCATCGTCACTTAGTATCGCAGCTCTCTCCACCACAGATATAAGCTCTCTTATATTTCCAGGCCACTCATAATTAAGCAATGCAACTTTTGCAACATCAGAAAAAATTTTACGACTTAAGTCATATCTGCGCGTAACATCTTCGAGCGTTTTTTCTGCGATTTGCATAATCTCATCTTTTCTGTGCTTCAAAGGTGCGATTTTTATCGGAATCGTATTTAATCTGAAGTACAAATCTTCTCTAAAATTTCCTTGCTCAATAGTATCTATTATGTTTACATTTGTCGCTGAGATTATCCTCACATCTATTTTTATTGGCTTCAAACCTCCTACTCTGTAAACTACTCGCTCTTGTAAAACTCTGAGCAATTTGCTTTGAAGTGCCACTGACATCTCTGCTATCTCATCTAAAAATATAGTGCCACGCTCAGCTAATTCAAAATACCCTTTTTTATCATGCACGGCATCTGTAAAAGCGCCTTTTACATACCCAAACAGTTCACTCTCGAGTAAATTTTCAGGAATTGCTGCCATATTAATAGCTACAAAAGAATTTTTAGCCCTGCTAGAATTTTCATGTATATAATGAGCAAACAACTCTTTTCCAACTCCACTTTGTCCTAGTAGCAAAACGCTAGCATCTGTTTTAGCAACTTTTTTCGCTAAATTTAAAGATGCTTCTAGTTCTTTTGAAGTGCCTAGAAAATTTCTATTTTCATTTTTTTTGGCTTCTGTCTTTTTTGGTATCTTTTTTCTAATCTTTGCATTTCTTTTTATAGCATCAACCAAAGTATCAACTTCAAAAGGCTTTGTCAAAAAATCCTTTACTCCAAGCCTAACTGATTCAATAGCGCGATTTAGCGTTGCATTTCCAGTTATAACTATAATATCAAATCTATTGTCTAATTTTTTTACAAATTCTATACCATCCATTCCAGGCATATTGATATCTGTTATAACCAAATCAACATCATCTTTTATCTTTTTTAATGCTTCTATAGCATTCTTATAGCATACGACATCAAACTCATCATACTCACCCAATGCAAGCTCTAGTGATTTTCTCATATTTATATCGTCTTCTACGATTGCTATTTGCATGATGTTCCCAATATTATTTTAAGATTGTTATATTAGCAAAATCATCTTTAAAATCTACTATAAACCTAGTAGGCACTATTATTAGTTCCACAACATCATCAACATCTTTAAGCGCACTAGTACTCTGTGAAGTAATTTGTGAACCAACGCCATAGAAGCATGGTAGGATTTTAAAGAAATTTTTATTTAAGCGTGTTAGTATAGAGTTGTATCTTTCTTTAGATACTTTTACCTTACATGTAGAAGCTATTTTTCCAACATATGAAACAACAAGAGGAGCGATATTTTTCTGCTCATATATAAGTGCTTTTTTGGAAGTGACACTTCTGTATGAAAACCAAAAAGTGCCACTTGATATTAAATTACTTAATAATAAAACTAATAAGAGAAGATTTCTTTCCACCTAGCTCCACTCATCTTAAGCTCCATTCTTACAGTATATAGCCCATCCTTATAAGAATTTTCAGTAATATTTGCATTTTTAATCAAACCATTTACTTGAGTTACTATTCTAGAATCCTTAAGAGCTGCATCTTTTACTGTCTCTTTTGCATTTACTCTGACTCCAAAGAGTTTTTCTCCAAGTTGACGATAAGCATCTATAACAGCTGCTCTTTTAGCTAAAGCTGTGGCTTGTGCTGGAGAAACTGTGTCCATAGGTGCGATTCCTTCACCATAAACTACAAAATCTTTTTCAGGCATATTGCTCACCTGTGCAAGTTTTTCATCTCTTATAACCTTGGCTATATCTTTTGCACTTGCTTTTTGTATAATTGTTTGCTTTACAACTGTGACTTTTCTTGGTGCTGGTTTAGAATTCATACCATTGCAACCAGACAAGACGATCAACGCTGTAAAACTTGAAATTACTAAAACTATAAACTTACTCATAGCATACCTTTGTGATAAATTTTAAAAACATAAGCAACTCCTATTCCAAAATGCCTTCATCACCTAAAACATCAATCTCTTCAGGCTCTTTTTTTGGACATCTTGCGATACTCGCTACTATATCATCGCCCGAAACACTAACAACTTTAACGCCACTTGTATTTCTTCCTGCTTTTCTTATAGTTTGCATATCAACTCTTATCATCTTTCCACTACTTCCAAGAGCCATCAAATCTTTGTTTTCATCAACTATGGCAACTCCGACTAAATCTTTAGTTTTTGCAGTCAATTTCATAGCGATTACACCTTTACCGCCTCTTTTTTGGAGTCTATATTCTGCAGCAGTTGTTCTTTTGCCTATACCTTTTTCACTAACTGTAAGAAGCTCTTCTTCATCATTTAGTATTACAGTAGCTCCAACAACCTCATCGCCATCTTCTTTAAATCTAATACCAGCAACTCCTCTAGCAGTTCTACCAAGCTCTCTAGTATCATCAACATTAAATCTTATACACATACCTTTTTTGGTTACTATAAAAAGGTTTTGAACATCTTGTGTTGCTATTTTTGCAGTTACAAGTTCGTCATTGTCATCAAGTGTGATTGCTCTAACGCCCACAGATCTTATGTTCTTAAATTCCGCTAGATTTGTTCTTTTAACTATACCATTTCTTGTAAAAAATGCCAATGATTTATCTACGCTAAAGTCAGTAGTTGGGATTATCTCCATAATCTTTTCATCTGGTTTTAATTGGATGAGATTTACTACTGCTTTTCCTTTTGCAGTTCTACTTCCCTCTGGTATTCTATATACTTTTAACCAATACAATTGTCCTTTATCAGTTACAAACATGAGAGTATCATGCGTATTTGAAACAAAGAAATTTTCTATAAAATCATCATCATAAGTAGTAAGTGCAGTTTTGCCTTTTCCACCTCTTTTTTGTTTTTCATATGATTTTAGCGGAACTCTTTTGATGTAACCTCTGTGAGTAATGGTCACAACCATCGGCTCATTTGGAATCAAATCTTCTATATCTATGTCATCATAATTATCTTCAATATCTGTGATACGAGGTGATTTGAATTTATCTTTTATCTCTATTAACTCTGTTTTGATAAGTTCATTTAGTTTTTCTTCGCTCTTAAGTATAGTATTTAATCGTGCCATTTCTTTCATCAAAATTGCTAATTCATTATCTATCTTTTCTCGCTCAAGTCCAGTCAATCTTTGGAGTTTCATGTCCAAAATCGCACTCGCTTGAATCTCACTCAATCCAAACTTGCTAACCAACCCTGCTTTTGCTTCTTTGGCATCAGCACTCGCTTTTATAAGCTTAATTACATCATCTATATTGTCAAGTGCAATTTTTAAACCCTCTAAGATATGAGCTCTAGCTTTTGCTTTTTCAAGTTCAAATATAGTTCTTCTGATGATTACTGTTTTTCTATGTTTCAAGAAAAGTTGAAGCAATTCTATAAGAGTAAATACCTTTGGCTCTTTATTTTCAATTGCCAACAAAATCACACCAAATGTTACTTCAAGAGCTGTTGACTTATAGAGATTATTTAAAACTATCTCATTCATTGCATCTCTTTTGAGTTCAATCACAACTCTTATACCATCTCTATCACTTTCATCTCTTATCTCGCTGATACCTTCGACTTGCTTATCTTTTACAAGTGCCACTATTTGCTCGATTAGCCTTGATTTGTTTGCTTGATATGGAAGTTCATCGATTACGATTACATCTTTATTGCCTTTTTTCTCTATATGAACTTTGGCTCTTATCTTTATACGACCTCTTCCTGTTTTATAAGCATCCAAGATACCTTGTTTTCCAAAGATTATACCTCTTGTTGGAAAATCTGGTCCTTTTATAAACTCCATTATCTCTACAAGAGTAGCTTCAGGGTTATCTATAAGCAATAGCAGGGCATCTATCAACTCATCAAGACAATGAGGAGGTATATTTGTAGCCATACCAACTGCGATACCGCTTGAGCCATTTAATAACAAGTTTGGAACACGACTTGGAAGAACATCGGGCTCTTTCATACTATCATCATAGTTTGCGATAAAGTCAACTGTGTCTTTATCTAAATCTTTCAATAACTCTTCAGAGAGTGGTGTCATCCTAGCTTCAGTATATCGCATAGCAGCTGCATTATCGCCATCTATTGAGCCAAAGTTTCCTTGTCCATCGACTGATGGAATCCTCATAGAAAATGGTTGAGCCATACGAACCAAGGCATCATAAACAGCAGTATCCCCGTGAGGATGGTACTTACCTATAACATCACCAACTATACGAGCTGATTTTTTATAAGGGCTACGAGAACTAATACTAAGGTCATTCATAGCATACAAGATTCTTCTATGAACTGGCTTCAGCCCATCTCTAGCATCAGGAAGCGCTCGCCCGATGATTACACTCATGGAATAATCAAGATAACTAGTCTTTATAGAATCCTCTATATTGATTTCTTTGATATCTTGATTGCTGTCAAAAATATTTCCCATATTTTTCCTCTCATCTGTTTTATTTTATTTTACACAAATTTTCATTTATACTAGCTTATTTATAGGGGTCAGGGTTAAACTTTAAACTTTTTTAGGATTTTACACACTGCAGTAGTGCTTAAATCAAGTTTTCTTGCTATCTCACTTTTGGTATAGTCCTCTTCATATGCTTTTAGTATGGCTTTGTTTCTATCTTGCCTATCGTTTATATTGACAAAAATCTTATCCATACCAATCCTCTGCCTTGCAAGATTTTTATTATTTGATTTGTATTTTATCTTTTTGAGTTTTTCAAGATTTTTTAATTCCTGCTCACTTAAAGGGATATTTAGTGCATCTAAAAGTTCTTGAGTATGATATTCTCTTAAAACAAAAGAGTTTCTTAGAAAAAATGGCACACCATCTCTTAGGATACTGTAGGTCGCACTATATCTATATTCACCTATCTTTTTGGTGATATTTGCCTTTATTGGGTTTGTTTCTATATACTTAAAAAGGGCAAAAAGATAGTTTTCATGGGCTACATACCAAGATTTAAATCTATCTTGCCAAAGATGCCCTACTCTTTTGTATTTGTGATTAAAGTAGTTTGCATAATTTGCATTTATCTGCCTCATACCATCTGAAAGATTATCTTTTGTATTTTCAAGCAGAAGATGGTAGTGGTTGTCCATAAGACAAAAAGAGTGGATATTGAACTTATATTTTTCACAAATATCAGACATTAACTCTAAAAACTTCTCTTTATCATCGCTATTTAGAAAAATCTTATTTTTAGCCACACCACGATTATAAACATGATGATACCCACAAATCGATACTCTCATTTTTCTTGGCATATTATCTCTTTTATGTTGAATTTGAGTAATTTTAACATAAAAAAGTTTAAAGTTTAACCCTGACCCCTTTTTTAAGAAAAATAAAAACAGATACTTGGACCTTGCCAAAAATGGTCAGCATCCT
>JALUMJ010000211.1:0-1151 GCA_027040375.1 Campylobacteraceae bacterium | reverse complement strand
TTGATTAAGAGCACACCAATAATCGCGGATATAAATGATGCGGCAAATATACCTAGTTTTACAGCACTTATGGTTGCTTCGTCACTAAATGCTAAGTCAGTTATAAAAATGGACATCGTAAAGCCAATACCGCCTAAAAAACCAACGGCTACAATCTCATCCCAAGATAGATTGTCTGGCTTCTTGATTATATTAAATTTGCTCGCTATGTATGTAAAGCCAACTATCCCTAGCGGTTTACCTATGATGAGCCCGCACATAACGCCTAAAACTATCATCAAATGTTGTGAGACTCCACCAAAATCTATCGCTACTCCAGCATTTGAAAATGCAAACAAAGGCATAATAAAAAAGGCACTAAACCCATGCAGTTGATGCTCTAACTTTACAAGTGGATTTTGAACTTTATCGTATCCATATGAAATGCTCTCAAGTGAATCTATTTGCTTATGGTTTAGTATCTTTATGTCATCTATATTTTCTTCAAAATCATCTATCGCAACTCTTGAATTGTCTATAAACTCTTTTTCATCTATCTTTGATTTTATAGGAATCGCAAAAGCCAATAAAACTCCTGCGATAGTAGCGTGTATTCCAATACTATGTATATAAACCCAAAGCCCGATACCAAGAATCAAATATGGCCACAACTGCGTTACGCCTTTTTTATTTAAAATCCATATAAGAGCATAAATCACGCCTACATGTAAGAAATACTCAGGGTGTATCTCGCTAGTGTAAACGGTGGCTACCACTAAAACTGCACCTAAATCATCTACAACGGCAAGTGCTACTAAAAAAAGTTTTAATGCTGGATTTACCTTATCTCCTAGGAGCATCAAAATTCCCAAAGCAAAAGCTATATCCGTAGCCATAGGAATCCCAAAGCCTATAGGGTTTTTTGCATTAAATCCAACATATATCAAAGCAGGAACAACCATACCGCCAATAGCAGCGACTATAGGAAATGATGCCTTTGAGATAGAAGAAAGTTCACCTATAAGCATCTCTCTTTTTATTTCAAGACCAACCATAAGAAAGAAAAGTGCCATCAATCCATCATTTATCCAACTAGTTAGGCTCATGGAGATATTTATACTCCCGAGTGTTACACCAAGAAGAGTATGCCACAAATCATAATAAACACTAGC
>JALUMJ010000210.1 GCA_027040375.1 Campylobacteraceae bacterium | reverse complement strand
ATCAGATTGATTTGATAAGAATAGCTGCGATAACACATAACTTTTTAGGTATGGCTGTTGCTGCACTTTTCATCACTCATCTATATATGTCTCTCTTTGCTATTAAAGGCTCGCTTGATAGTATGATTGATGGCCATAAAAGTGAAGATGAGGTACGATACATGCATAGCTCATTTTATAAAAAACTCAAAAAAGAGGGTAAAATATAAAATCACAAAAGAGGCAGTAAAATGCCTCTTTTATTAATACAATATTATAAGAGAATATGCTAAAATAGCATATTTATATTGAGAGAGGGAATTATGGAACCAGTTTTCAAATTTGAAGTTACTAAAGTTAAGGGTGATAAAAAATATACAGTGCAAGATACTGTTATTCGCGAGATAAAATTAGAGATTTATGTAAACGATAGATATATTGGGGCACTTATGGGAACACCAGTTGACCAAATAGAGCTAGCAATTGGATATCTTATGAGTGAAAATATTATCGAAAATGTAAAAGATATAGAAAAAACAGAATTAAAAAATATAGACGACAAGATATTTAAAGTATATATAAAAGCAAAAGTAAATGAAAAAAGTATTGATAAACTAGATACCGAAGGCGTCATTGTTAGTGGTTGTGGCAGAGGCGTTAGCACTCAGATTTCAAAAAAAGCGATTGATGCAAAAGTAATCAAAAGTGATTTATGTATAGATGCTTCCCTTTTATTTAAAGAGATGAGCGAATTTTATACACAATGTCCACTTTATGAACAAACAGGTTGTGTGCATACTGCTAAAGTGTATATAGATAAAGATACTTACTTTATAGGAGAAGACATAGCTCAGCACAATACCATAGACAAAGCTGTCGGAAAAGCACTGATGGCTGGGGCTGATATAAGCAAATCTTTCTTGATGGTTAGCGGAAGATTAAGCTCAGAAATGGTTGCAAAGGCGGTGATGCACCAAATCCCAATCTTAGCTTCAAGAACAGCCTCTACATGTAGAGGTGTAAATATAGCCGATAAATTTGGTTTGACTCTTATAGGTTTTGTACGAGGTGAAAAGATGAATATCTATCGCAATCCGAGGAGAATTAATGTCTGATATCGATAGTTACATAAAAAATGCTTTAAATAAAAAAGGCAAACTTGAATGTGCGGCAGCATATAAAATATCTGCGAAAACAAAAATTCCTATTGGTGAGATAGGCCAAAGAGCCAAAGAGCTAAATATTCGGATCAGTGAGTGTGGACTTGGTCAATTTGGAAAACTGTCAAAAGGAGAATTTTCAAAAGAAGCATATGATAGGTTGAAACCATTTTTAAATTACAAAAATAAAATTACTTGTACAGAGGCTAGAAGTGTTGCAGGAGGAATCGGGCTTAAAACTATAAGAGGGACTTTAGAGGTTAGAAATATAGATGTCAATTATTGTGAACTTGGTTGTTTTAAAGAAAAAGCAAGGACTAGGCTTTATCTAAAAACAAAAACATGGGTAGAAAATGAAAAAAAAGAACTTCTTTTTGGAAAAGGCAAAACTGAAGTTTTAATAGAGATACAAAAAACAGGTTCCATATCGCAAGCAGCTGTAAATCTTGGGATGAATTATAAAAAAGCTTGGTCTCATATAAAACTATTGCAAACCAATTTAAAAGATATTTTAGTAGAGACTACAAAAGGCGGAGGAGTTGATAGAGGTACAAAACTCACTCCATTAGCAAACGAATATATAGAAAAGTATAAGCAACTTCAAAATGAAATAGAAGAGTTTGCAAATCAGAGGTTTAAAGAGTTGTTCTTAAAACCAAGAAACGAGAAGGATTTTAAGAACTAAAGGTTTCCTACTAGAAAAATGATAGTAGGTATTTCATAAAAATTTATTCTACATGTAGAGATTTAAAGAGTGATATGCTAAAATAGCATATAAAAAAGGAGAATATAATGATGAAAAGATTTGGGAATTTTGCCTTATTGTTAGGTTTGATTGCGACTGTTGGCTTTGCAAAACAAAATATAGTTGTTTTTCATGCCGGAAGTTTAGCGGTACCTTTTAAGCATATCAAAAAGGCATTTGAAGTTAAATATCCCCAATATAATGTAGTTTTAGAAGCTGCGGGTAGCAGGGCATGTGCTAGAAAGATAACCGACATAGGCAAACCAGCTGATGTGATGGCAAGTGCGGCGTATAAGGTTATAGACAATTTGTTAATCCCAAAATATGCAAAATTTAATGCACATTTTGCAACGAATGAGTTAGCCATAGTTTATACGGACAAATCAAAGTATGCGAATGAGATTAATTCAAAAAATTGGCCAAAAATATTGCTAAGACCAGATGTCAAGATAGGACACTCAAACCCCAATCTAGACCCAGCAGGATATAGAGCAATGCTTGTGACAAAATTAGCAGAAATTTACTATAAAATCCCAGGACTTTTTAAAAAATTACTAGGATATGATGATTTTTATAAAAATGGCGAAGAAAATAGAAAAAAAGTAATCATAAGACCAAAAGAGACTGATTTGCTAGGACTTTTAGAAGCAGGTGCTTTTGATTATCTTTATATCTACAAATCAGTAGCCGAGCAACATCATCTGAAATACATCACACTTCCTCCGCAAGTTTCCTTAAAAAGTGCCAAATATGCTAGTTTTTATAAAAAGGTATCATTTAAAATCAGTGGCAAAAAACCAGGAACTTGGATTATCAAAAAGGGGTCGCCTATGATTTATGGTATAACAGTAGTACAATACGAGGATAAGATGCCTATGAACAAAGAAGGTGCTGTGAGATTTGTCAATTTTATACTCTCCCCAACAGGGCAAGCAATCATGAAAAAAGATGGGCAAGGACCTATAAATCCACCAGTTATCACAGGTGATGATAGTATATTAAAATAAACAAAAAAGTAAAAGTTTAAAAAAGGAGCCTGACCCCTTTTTTAAACTTTTTGAGGAAAAAGATGTTAGAAGTTAAAAATTTATTTTTAAAAAAAGGTGATTTTGTACTGCATAAGCTCTCTTTTAAGATTGAGAAAAACTCATATTTTGTACTTTTAGGGCAAACAGGGAGTGGGAAGACTATGCTTTTAGAGTCGATTGCAGGGTTGCAAAATATAGAGGGCAGTATCTTTTTTGACGGCAAAGACATCACAAATCTTCCACCTGAAAAGCGAAATTTTGGCTTTGTTTATCAAAGTTTTTTACTTTTTCCAAATATGAATGTAAAAGACAATATCATTTACTCTTCAAGATTTAAAAAGATAAAAGATGCAGATAAGCTTTTTGATGATTTAGTAGATTTTTTGCATATCAAACATCTACTAAAAAGAGATACAAATCATTTAAGTGGGGGAGAGAGACAAAGGATAGCAATCGCTAGAGCTATATATTCTCGTCCAAAATTACTACTTTTAGATGAGCCACTAAGTGCGGTAGATCCGACATTTCGAAACTCTATCATGAAATCTTTGAAAGACCTCATCAAAAGATACGATATCACAATCTTACATGTAACACACAACTTTAGAGAAGCTTCATTTTTAGCTGATTGTGTGGCAGTTATGATAGATGGCAAAATCTTGCAAACAGGTGGGGCTTATGAAGTTTTAAATGAGCCTAACAATATAGAAGTAGCTAAATTTCTGGGATTTAAAAATGTATTTCCAACATCTATACTTGGGTTTAATCAAAAAAATAAATTTTTCACGATAGACCCAAGTCGCATCAAATTTGGGGACAAACCAAGGGATGATATATACTGCTTTCCTTGTGTAATTGAAAATATTTTAGGCATAAGTGATCATTATAAAATCTTTGCAAAAGTTGGAAATGATACATTTTTTTGCAAAGTTCATGAAAATGGATTTGAAAAAAAAGTCCTAAAAGAAGGTGACAAAACAAATATTTATATAGACAGAAAGGATATATCATTTATATAAAAGATAGAGGATTTTTATTGGTATTTATTTTTTTGAGTTCTATTTTGGTTCTGTTTTTAACGGTGCCACTTATCAAACTTTTTCTTAGCGTTGGGTTTTTAAATATATTTAAAACTATACAAGACAAAGAAGTATATGAGAGTATATTTTTAACTTTAAAAAGTGCGTTTTATGCTGTTGTTTTTGTTTGTATCACAGGAATTCCGCTAGCTTACCTCATCGCAAGACACGATTTTTGGGGAAAATCTTTATTTGAAGCGATACTTGACATCCCTGTCATGGTGCCTCATACTGCTGCTGGAATCGCTCTTTTGATAGCCTTTAGCAATGGCTATTTCAACTTTATAGACACAACTACTGGCATAGTAAGTGCCATGATGTTTCTCTCTGCGCCATTTTTAATCAATGGAGCAAAAGAGGGTTTTAAAAAAGTAGATATCAGATATGAACATGTAGCAAGAACGCTAGGAGCAAATAAATTTAGGGTCTTTTTTTCCATTGCCCTTCCAAATGCAAGAAACGATATACTAAATGGTGCTCTTATGATGTGGAGCAGAGGCCTAGGCGAATTTGGAGCAGTAGTCATCGTAGCCTATCACCCTATGGTAGCTCCCGTTTTGATATATGATAGATTTAATAGTTTTGGATTAAAATACTCGGCCCCAGTAGCAGCTGCCATGATACTGGTATCGGTTTTTATATTTTTAGCGATTAGGTTTGTAAACAATAGAATAAAATAGTTATTTTTTTGCGTTTCTTTTTCTTTTTGCATGCCTCTTTTCTGTCTTTACAGAGCGAATCCAAAGCCAATTTACACCATAATAAACTCCAACGGAGACAAATACAGCATACAGCAAAGTTCCTGCATAAAGTGGGATGAAGATATTGCCTAAGTTATCCTCAAACCAATGCATTGTTAATTCCACACTCAAATGAGGTTTATTTAAAATAAATGAACCTGTTATATACTCCATATAGTACATAAAAGGCATAGTGATTGGATTACTAAGCCACACCATGCTTATGGCTATTGGGATATTAAACCTAGCTATTGGAGTCATCGCTAAGACAGCTAGCATTTGAAAAGGCATAGGTATAAATCCCCAAAATATACCAATCAACAAACCTTTTGTAATCGCTTTTCGATTTACCGACAAAAACTCTCTTGGGATGTTGTATTTTTTTATAAATTTATCTAATTTCGTTTTTCCAGTTTTCTTTTTAAATATTTTTCTTACCATAGTGTGAAAGTATAGCAAATTTACCATAATATATCTTGATATATTATATCATCCTAAGAATATTTTTGATAATATGCTTTATTAATGAGGAGTTTTGTATGATAAAAAAAATTTTACTTACTATTTTACTTATTTCTAGTTTGGCAAGTGCAAAAGATAATTTGATTTTTTATTGTGGTATAACTATGGTTGGACCCATGCAAAAAATCGCTACTTTGATAGAAAAAAAATACAATTGCACTATAAATATCATGCAAGGAGGTTCTAAAGATTTATATGATTCTTTAAAATTTTCTAAAATAGGGGATTTATATCTTCCTGGCAGTGAAGCATATATAAAAAAATATAAAAAAGACGGTTTTTTCCTAGACTCTACATATATCGGTTATAATCAAGCTGCTATCTTTGTCAAAAAAGGCAATCCAAAAAATATAAAAAGATTAGATAGCCTACTAGATGAAAATATTGCTACTGCATTATGTGATCCCAAACACGGAAGTATAGGAAAAGAGACAAAAAATATTTTAAAAAGTTACAAAGGAGACAATTTTTATCAAAAAGCTTATGAAAATACTGCGATGATATCAACTGACTCAAGAGATTTAAATGCTTTGTTGCTTGATAATTCAGTAGATATGAGTGTAAACTGGAAAGCCACTGCATACTTGAAAAAAAATGTTGAAAAAATAACAGTTATTCCCATAGATGAAAAATTCGCTAAAAAAAAGAGATTGATAATAAATATACTCTCTTTCTCAAAACATAAGGATATAGCAAAAGCGTTTATAAGATATTGTGTATCTGATAGTGGTAAGAAATTGATGAAAAAGTATGGTTTTTAGATATATATGAGTGATTCTATAGCTAAAATAAACAAAGAGATAAACACCAAGTTGATATGGCTTATCTTTATATATATATTTGGTTTTGTTCTGTTTTTTGCAATAAATGTACTATTTGATAAAGCAATTTTACAATACAAAGCCCGCGTAGAAAATCTATCGCATAAAATAAAAATTGACAAATACATTTCGCAAGATTTATATATGTTAAAATCTGATTTTTATGAATTAGGAATTTTGGGAAGCTCAAAGGTTTCGAGAAAAATTATAAATCGTAAAATTAGAAATAGAGTCAAAATTATAAAAGATGCCCTAAAAGTATTGCAAAACGGCGGTATCTACAAAAGAGAGATAAAATTAAACCTTGTAAATAATTCTCAAGAAATCAAAAAAATTGCTTGGATAAAAAAGAAAAATGAAATTTCTTTGGTAGCTATTGATTTAAGTCCCAAGTTGTTGGAATTTCTAAATATGACTCAACAGTTAAATAGCTTTTTGAAACAAAAAAAGTATTTCCAAAAAAATCAAAAATTAGATTCAGAAAGGTTGATGCAGGAGAAGATAACACTATTTATCAAAACTATCCCTGCATTTTTCAACAGGATGATTGAAAACAATCAAAGACTTTTACACAATAGTGATATGCTCTTTCAAAAACTCGACAATAAAATAATTTTCAAGATTAAAGAGACACAAAATAAAAGAGTAATTATAATTTTACTCATAATTATTATTATACTTATATTGGGCTATAAAATCATAAAAAATATAAGCAAAAGCAATGAAGAACTTAAAATCATGAATAATAAACTACTGCTTGAAAAAAAATATGTAAAAGCAATATTAAACTCCCAAGAGAGCATAACTGTGATAACCGATGGGAATAAAATCCTAGATATAAATAATAGTTTTTTTCAAAAAATTCAAAGATTTAATTCTCGTGAAGATTTTTTAAATAAACATGAATGTATCTGTGATTTATTTGAAAAAGATGTTCCTGATGAAAGCTATATTGTAAATAAAAATTATAATGGGAAAAATTGGTTAAAACATGCTTATGAAAATAGAGATAAAAAATTTAAAGTTATTATCAATAACGGAGTTAAAGATCTTTATTTTAGCTTGTCGGTTGTTAAAATCGACATAAATAAGAATGCTGATCTTCAACTAGCTTCTTTTACAGATATCACTGATGTACTCGCTGCTCAGTTTGAATTAGCAAAGTTAAATAAAAATCTTGAAAATATTGTTCGTGAAAAAACTAAAGAGCTAGAGTTGTCTAGAGACAAAGCTCAAGAGAGTACGAGATTAAAGTCAGAGTTTTTAGCAAATATGTCGCATGAAATCAGAACTCCAATGAATGGAATAATTGGGATGTCTCATCTGCTGTTTCAGACGAAATTATATAAAAAACAAAGAGAGTATTTAGCTAAAATTGATGATAGCGCCAAGTCTCTTTTGGGAATTATAAATGATATCTTAGATTTTAGCAAAATTGAAGCAAAAAAATTATCTATCGAAAAGATAGAATTTAATCTTTTTGAGACGATAAATAATATCTTTGATATAGTTTCATACAAAGCTTATGAGAAAGATGTCGAATTAATTGTTGACTACCAAGTAGATGTTGGTAAGAAATTTTATGGGGACAGCATTAGGATTGCGCAGATAATCGCAAATCTTTTAACAAATGCTATAAAATTCACTAAAAAAGGTGAAATTATACTCTCAATCAATAAAATATCTTCCAAAAGAGTTATGTTTTCGGTAAAAGATACAGGAATTGGGCTTTCAAAAGAGCAGCTGAGCGGAATTTTTAACCCATTTGCCCAAGCAGATGGAAGCACTGCAAGAAAATATGGCGGAACAGGTCTTGGGCTTTCAATTTGTACGCAACTTTGCAAGATGATGGATGGGAGTATTTGGGTTGAGAGTGAAGAAGGAAAAGGAAGTAAATTTATTTTTGAAATCGAATTAGTAAACAGGGATAAGAAAAATAAGCTTTATGCTGATTTCACAAATAAGCAAATACTGGTTGTTGATGACAGTAGAAGTTGGCTGAGGGTTATTGATAATCTTCTAAACTCTTTTGGTGCAAATGTAAAGTGTGCAAGCAATGTAGAAGAAGTGATGGGTTTGGTTGATAATTCTAGTCAAGATTATGATTTGATTTTGATAGATTGGGATATGCATGGAGCAGATGTTATAGATATGATTAAGCATATAAATGCCATTAAAAACAGAAGTAAATATATCATTATTTTGAATATTTTTAATAAAAACAATCAAATCAAAAAACCAGATAGATTGGGAATTAAAATGTTTTTAAATAAGCCGATAAATCCATCTGTGTTAAATGACGCATTAAGCGATATTTTTTATGGAACATCAAAGGTAGATAGCATAACGAAAAAATCTAAGCAGATTCCCCTAAAGTGTTATTTAAAATCACTAGCAGGGAGTAATTTATTATTAGCCGAAGACAATAAGACAAATCAAGAAATTATAAAAGGATTACTTGATGGCTCTGGTATCAATATAGATATCGTTGATAATGGGGGAAAAGCCGTAGAGGCGGTAAAAAATAAAAAATATGATTTAATTCTTATGGATATACAAATGCCGACGATGGATGGCTATGAGGCAACAAAAAACATAAGAGAATTTGAGCAAAACACCACGATAATCGCACTTAGTGCAAATGCTACACATAAAGATATAAAGTTATCCAAAGAAGCGGGTATGAACGAACACATAAGCAAGCCTATTGATATTGAGAAGCTTTATAATGTGTTGCTCAAATTTATACCAAAGAGAGTTGATATTTCTGATGAATCTATAAAAGAGATTGAAACAAACTATATGCCCGCATTTGATAATATCGATACCTCTTATGGACTTAAGCTTCTAGGTGGAAATGAAAAACTATATATAACGATACTAAAAGGTCTTTTGGAGTATAAAGATGTAAAATTGGAAAATTTAGATGATGAGGAATTAAAAAGAACGGCACATACCATAAAGGGTGTCAGCAGTAGTGTGGGTGCTTTTGAATTAAAAGAAATTGCGGAAAATATCCAAAATACATTAGATAGAACACTCTTTGGTCAGTTTTATGAAGTTCTTTACTGTGTTATACAAGAAATTGAAGAAAAGATTATAGGTTTAGACATAAATCAGAAAGAAAAAATTACTATTGATGCAAAGCAAGAAAAAAAAGATGAAATATTTGAAAGATTGAAAGATGCTCTTAAAACAAAAAGAATACAAAAGTGCAAACCCATCATTGAAGAGATACGCAAATATAATTTATCAGCAGATGAGAAGAAGTTCTTTTTGCAAATACAGCTGCATCTGAAACAGTTTAAATTCAAAGAAGCATTAGGAGTCTATGATGATGACAAAAAATAAAACAATTTTAATAGTAGATGATATAGAATTAAACATTAATACCCTTATAGATATTTTTGAAGACAGATATGATATTTTGGCCACTACGGACCCATCGGATGTATTTGCATTATTAGAAACCGAAAAAGTTGATTTGATTTTACTAGATATCTTGATGCCAAAAATGAATGGTTTCCAAGTATGTAAGAAAATCAAAGAAAACAATAATACAAAAGATATCCCGATAATCTTCATCACAGCTCAGACGGATGATGATTCGATTGAAACTGCATATAGTATTGGCGGTGTTGATTATATCACAAAGCCTTTTAGATCTATCGAGATACTCTCTCGTGTCTCTACTCATATCTCTTTAGATGAAAAAAAACAGGTACTTGAAGATATGGTTGATATAAAAACGAAGGAACTGCAAAAATTAAATCAGGAATTAGAAGATACACAAAGAGAAATTATCTTTACGATGGGTGAAATTTCCGAAAAAAGAAGTAAAGAGGTAGGTTATCATGTAAAGAGAGTGGCTTTGTACTCCGAGGTATTGGCAAAAAAATATGGGCTTAGTCCAAAGGATACGGCACTGCTAAAAGAGGCAAGTCCTATGCATGATATTGGAAAGGTGGCAATACCTGATTTTGTTTTAAATAAGCCTAATATTTTAACACCTGAAGAGTTTGAGATTATGAAAACTCATGCACAATTAGGATACGATATGCTTAAACATTCTCAAAGAGAACTCCTCAAAGTTGCATCTATAGTAGCTTTCGAACACCATGAAAAGTGGAATGGCTCTGGATATCCTCGCGGTCTAAAAGGTGAGGAGGTTTCAATTCAAGGCAGAATCACAGCCGTATCAGATGTTTTTGATGCTCTCTCTAGTGCAAGAATTTATAAAAAAGCTTGGAGTAGAAAAGAGATAATAGACTATTTTAAGGAACAAAGAGGCAAGCATTTTGAACCTAAGCTTGTAGATATATTTTTTGACAATCTAGATATATTTTTTGATATTAGAGCTAAATTTCATGCATAAAGTCTGCTGTTGATTAAAAAGGAATTTAAAGGAGAAAAAATTTATGAAGATTAACTGTTGTGATTTGGCTTGTCCCCAGCCAGTTTTAGAAACCAAAAAGGCACTCGAAGAATTAGAAAATGACTCTTTGCTTGAGGTTCTAGTAAATGCTATTTCATCTAAAGAAAATGTAAAGAGATTTGCTACAAAACAAGGCTACGAAAGTAGAACCGAAGAGCTAGAAGATGGCAAAACGCTCATCACTATCATAAAAGGCTACGAGTGTGCTATAATCCCTAGCAAAGAAGAGAAATATTTAAATAAAACTGTTTTTATAAAAACTGATAAAATAGGAAATGGCGAACTAGGAACTACTTTGATGAAAAGTTTTCTAAAGACTATGCTTGAATTTAAAGCACTTCCAAAAAATCTTGTATTTGTAAATGAGGGTGTATTTTTAACAACAAAAGATGAAAATCTTGATTTGATTGAGAGCTTAAAAGAGTTAGAAAACAGAGGAGTAAAGATATATAGTTGCGGCTTATGCCTGAACTTCTACAATATCCCCGTAGAAAAATTAAAAGTCGGCGAGATTGGCAATGCCTACGACTCGGTAGATATGCTTTTAAATACTGATACGGTGACATTATAAAGGATAAATTTGCGAAAATTAAACAATGAACACAAACTAACAAAATTCGTCAAAGCTGCAGGCTGAGCCGCCAAATTAGCTCCGGGTGAGCTTACATTGGCTCTTGGTGGTCTAGATTGTAGCAGCGAAAATATTTTGGTTGGCATGGATAGTAGCGATGATGCAGCTGTATATAAGATAGATGAAAACCATGCCCTTGTGCAAACTGTTGATATCATCACGCCTGTTGTGGATGACCCTTACATGTATGGACAAATCGCGGCGGCAAATTCTCTAAGTGATGTTTTTGCTATGGGTGCAAAAGTAGCAACAGCCATGAATATAGTAGGCTTTGATGGATGCAATCATCCAAAAGAAGTTTTAAGGGAAATGCTTGATGGCGGACAAAGTAAAGTCAAAGAGTGTGGTGGAGTTGTAGTCGGCGGACATACTATAGAAACCCCTGAGATGCTTTACGGTTTGAGTGTGAGTGGTTTTGTGCATCCTGAGAAGATTTACAGAAACAACACTCCACGCATAGGAGATGTTTTAATTCTTACCAAACCTCTTGGCATGGGAGTTTTAACAACTGGCATAAAAGCTGATATGGTTGAGCCTAAAACGATAGAAAAAGTAGCTTCAATATTAAGCGAGTTAAATTATAAACCTTCGCTCATCATGCAAAAGTACGATGTGAGTGCTTGCACTGATGTCACCGGCTTTGGTTTGGCAGGACATGCATATGAGATGAGCGATGAAAAAGTAACTATCAAATTTGATTTTGACTCAATTCCTATGCTTGATGAGGCTTATGAATTGGCAGATATGGGAATTATCCCAGCTGGTACTTACAATAATATGTCATATATAAAAGACAAAGTACAAACCACAAAAGAGCATAAAAACGAGATATTTTTCTATGATGCTCAAACTTCAGGCGGACTGCTTATAGCTGTTAGTGAAAAAGATGCAAATGCTCTAGTGCAAGAGTTGAAAAATGAGAGCTTTTTATATAGCTCCGTGATAGCTCAGATTTGCGAAAAAGAAGCATACCCATTGGTCATATAAGATGCAATTTAACGGCTTTAAAAAAGAAGGAATCGATTTTTTAAAGAAATTAAAACAAAATAATTCTAAAGAATGGTTTGAACTTCACAGGCATGAGTGGGAAAAAAATATATTAGAACCAAATCAAGCTTTTATAAAAGATATGGGCGAAACTCTTCAGATACTCGTTCCCACGATAAATGCTCTTCCAAAAGTTGGCGGTTCTTTGTTTCGCATATATAGAGATATCCGCTTTAGCAAAGATAAAACTCCTATGAAAAGCAAGATTGGGCTACTCTTTTGGCAAGGAAAATCCCACAGAATGCAAAGCAGCAGTTTTTATATGCATTATGATGAACACGAATATTTTATAGCCTCAGGCATAAGAAATTTCAAACCACCGCTGCTAAAAACTTACAGAAACTATATCCAAGACGAAAAACAAAGAGAAAGACTAAATCAAATACTTAAAAATTTAACCGCTAAAGGCTACTCCCTACCTGAACCAAAATACAAAAGAATTGCAAAAAATTTTAACAAAGATGATAAATTTGCATATCTAACCCTATTTGGAGCCATGTATGCGTATAAAACTTTTAAAATAGATGAAACATTTTTTAGCGTAACCTTGCTAGACAGAGCCTTTGAAATATATAGCGATATGTTAGATTTACAACAATGGGTTTACGAGATGGAAAGAAGTGCTCTTTAAATTTGATTTTTAATCACACCTTATATTATAGATTTTGTATATTTTTTTGGGGCAGTTATAACTCCTTTTATGGTAGTATCTTTTATATGCGTATAGTGCCGTAACAGGGTGAGACTTTACCCTTAAAGAAGGAGAAAAATAAATGAACAATATGGGCGAACCCCGCATAAAAATAGTTGCTATGCCAAAAGATACAAACCCTTCAGGGAAAATTTTTGGAGGATGGATTATGTCTCACATAGATATAGCTGGCTCTTTGGCGACTAGAGATTTGCCACTTTATAGCGTGGTTAC
Organism: Campylobacteraceae bacterium; assembly: GCA_027040375.1. Taxonomy (GTDB): domain Bacteria; phylum Campylobacterota; class Campylobacteria; order Campylobacterales; family Sulfurospirillaceae; genus JAADIZ01. The sequence continues at coordinate 7,229 of JALUMJ010000210.1, read as the reverse complement.
AGTAAAAGTAAACTCATTAGAATTCAGAGAGCCCATCTTTGTCGGAGATGTAGTTAGCTTTTATGCCAAGATTATAAAAGTCGGCAGAACTTCTATAAAAACTATGGTCGAAGTGACTGCTGAGCGATTGTTTCAAGGCGCAAGAAGATGCGTACATGTAACAAGTGCAGATATCACTTATGTCTCAGTGGATAAGGACGGCAAGAAGACACCCGTGATTTGCAGCGACAATCTTTTGATAGCCTTAGGATTAGATAATAATGCATGACAAATCATACGATATCGTCATCATTGGTGGCGGTGCAACGGGCTCAGGAATAGCACTTGATGCAACACTTAGAGGGTTTAAATGTTTACTTTTAGAAAAAAATGATTTTGCTGAGGGCACAAGCAGTAGAAGCACCAAGTTAGTTCATGGTGGTGTTAGGTATCTAGAAGCCGCAGTAAAAACACTAGACAAAAGTCAGTACGATTTAGTTAAAGAAGGGCTTAAAGAGAGATACAGGATTTTACACAATGCTCCTCATCTAGCACATTCCATAACTCTTGTTACGCCACTTTACAAATGGTATGAGATACCTTATATCTACGCTGGATTGTTTCTTTATGATTTGATTTCTGGTAAAAAAAGCTTGGGGCGCACTGGGATAGTTGGGAAAAAACAGATAATGGATATATTTCCTGCTGTAAAAAAAGATGGATTGAAGGGTGGGGTTAGGTATTTTGATGGAGCATTTAACGATGCTAGGATGGCTTTAGCTCTTCTTCAAAGTGCAAAAGAGAAAGGTTGTATTGTCAGAAACTATAGTGAAGTTACAAATTTTAAATATATTGACCAAAAGATATCTGGTGTAGTTATAAAAGACAAAACTAGCGAAGAGGTATATACTGTAAATACAAAATTTGTCATAAATGCGACTGGTATATTTTGCGATAGCATAAGAAAAATGGATGATGAATCAGTCCACAATATAGTAGAGCCAAGTTCTGGCATACATATCGTTTTAGATAAAAAGTTTTTACCCAACAACGAAGGCTTGATGATACCAAAAACACAAGACGGTAGAGTCCTCTTTATGCTTCCTTGGATGGGAAAGTGTTTAGTCGGCACAACAGATGAAGAATCTCATCCACAAGAACATCCAAAAGCTGATGTTAGGGACATCGAATACCTGCTAAGACACATGAGAAAATATTTTAGTATAGATATCAAAGAAAGCGACATCCTATCTTCTTGGTGTGGGCTTAGACCACTTGTATCACTAAAACACACAGATGACACAAAAGGGCTTGTGCGAGAACACTATATCGAACAATCAAAATCTAATCTTATCAGCATAGCTGGTGGAAAGTGGACATCATATAGAAAGATGGCTGAAGATACAGTAGATATATTGCAAAAAATATTTGATGATACAAAATTACACAATTGTTGCACAAAAAACTATATATTGCTAGGAAGCAGGATAAATACAGAACATATTAAAGAAAAATTAGATAAATTAGAGCTAGAAGAAGATTTGCGTACTCATTTGATTCAAACCTATGGTTCACAATCTTTGGTTATTGTTGATTTTATTCAAAAATTCGGCAAGGAAAAAATCCATAAAAATTATCCAGTTTTAAAAGCTGAGATTTATTATGGTGTTAAACATGAATTTGTCAAGAATCCTCTGGATTTCTTGGTTCGTCGTGTTGGATTAGGACTCATAGATCTTAATGCTACTAAAGAGAGTTTATATGGAGTAGCATTGGTGTTAAAAGAGTGCTTTGGTTGGAGTGATGAAGTGTATGATTTAAAATCAAAAGAAGCACTGAAGCTCTTAAATGATGGAATATAAATCATAATGTATCCATTTTGTTATATTACTGTTGTATAATTTCATCTGTGAGTTAAATCTCAAAATTTTATTAGGAGAAAATATGAAAAAATTAGCTATTTCATCTGTTGCAATCGCAACGCTGTTGGCGGGAAGCTTGTATGCTGGTAACGGTACACTTAGGTTAATAACTTGGAAAGGGTATGCACCAAAAGCACTTGTCAAAAAGTTTGAAAAAGAAACAGGTATAAAAGTAAAAGTCACATATAGTAACAATGAAGAGATGATTGCAAAACTTAGAGCTACAAGAGGTGGTGGGTTCGATTTAGCACAACCTAGTGTTGATAGAATCAGTTTTGTACAGAAAAAGTTTCATATTTATCATGCGATTGATTATAGCAAAGTAAATACAAATCAAATTACAACAGCTATGGTTAAAGCCGCTAAAAAAATCAGTGGAGTTGATGGCAAAGTCTATTCTGTTCCTTATATCTATGGAACTACAGGAATGATTGTAAATAAAAAATTAGCTCCAGGAGCTAATGATTGGTCTGATCTTTGGAATCCAAAGTATGCAGGTAAAATTTCTTATAGATTAAAAAGACCTATTCTTATAGGTGCAGCTTTTGGTATGGGATATAATCCTTTTGCACTATATAGTGACAAAGCAGCCTATAAGAAACTTATAGAAAAAGTTACAAAAAAATTAATAGCTTCTAAAAAATATGTAAAAACTTACTGGACAAGCGGAGACACGCAAAAAGCTGTTATTACAAGTGGTGATGTTGTAGTTGAATCTGGTTGGGATGCTATAGGTTGGCAAGTTCATGATAAAAATCCAAATATTGACTTTATTTGCCCAAAAAGTGGAGCACTTGGCTGGATAGATACTTTTGCAATTCCTGCAAAGTCTAAAAACATTAAAGCTGCTTATAAGTGGATAAACTTTATTTTACAACCTAAAAATGCTGCATATGTTACAAACCAAAGTAGCTATATGACTGTTTCTAAAGATGCTCCAAAATATTTTAATGATAAAATTAAAACTGATTTTAAAAGATCATACTCACAAAAAGATATAGATAATATCAAATGGTATGATGCTCTTCCATCAGGATTTGCTGCTATAGAAGCAAAAGCACTAGACAAAATAAAAGCTGCACAATAATCTAAAGTAGTATATTTATACACTAGGGAATTAAATCTCTAGTGTATATAATAAAAAATTTTGCACAGAGTTTTTTATTATATAAAGGGGCAACATATGGATAAAATATTAGAGATAAAAAGTCTAACTAAAGAGTTTAAAGAATTTACAGCTGTTAAAGATGTAACTTTTGATGTTGAAGAGGGTGGGTTTTTTTCAATTCTTGGACCTTCAGGATGCGGTAAAACTACACTACTTAGGATGATATCTGGGTTTATAGAGCAGAGTAAAGGAGATATACTCATAAGAGGTGAATCCATGAATGGAATTCCACCTGAAAAGAGACCGGTAAATATAGTATTTCAAAGTTTGGCACTTTTTCCTATGATGAATGTAAGAGAAAATGTAGCATTTGGGCTTAAAAGACAAAAATTAAAAAAATCTGAAGTGGCTGATAGAGTGGCAGACATGTTAGCTCGTGTCAGTCTTCAAGGATTTGAAAATAAAAAAGTAACAGAGCTTTCTGGTGGACAGAGACAAAGGGTTGCAATAGCAAGAAGCCTTGTTATGAAACCATCTATTCTACTCCTTGATGAGCCTTTGGGTGCATTAGACAGAAAACTACGAGAGCACATGAAGATAGAGTTAAAACTTCTCCAAAAAGAGCTTGGAACCACATTTATCTATATTACACATGACCAATCAGAAGCACTTGTTATGAGCGATAAAGTAGCTGTCATGAATAAAGGAAGATTTGAGCAGATTGATACTCCAAGAAATCTATATAAAAACCCAAAAACTGCCTTTGTTGCAGGTTTTGTTGGAGAGAGTAATAGGCTTGAATTAAAAAGCAAAGAAGGTGATTTTATCACTACAAAAGATGGGTGGAAATTAGAAAGACCGGGTTTGGATTTCACTCCAGAAGTATTATATATTCGTCCTGAAGCTTTTATCTTGTCTCCAGCACAAGATTTGACTGATATAAGTAAATTTGAAGTAAAGATAAAAACAATTCTATTTGATGGCTCAAATACTAAGGTTGCAGCAATTGAAAGCACAAGTGGAGCTGAAGTGTTGATTTCACTTCCACAAAATGCAAGATTTGAAAACCTAGAAGAAGGCGATACGGTCGAGGTCGGTATAAATTACGATAATTTAAAATGTTACTAAGGATTATGTGATGGAAAATAAAAAAAGTTTTAATATAACATTTTATCTGCTCATAATACCTGTACTATTATGGCTTATTATTCTAATAGTCTTACCTCACATTGATCTTCTTATAAGCTCTTTTCAAAGCGACAGTGATGCTGGAGGCAAGGTTTTTACTCTTGAGCATTACGCAGCATTTTTTCAAAGCAAGATATATTGGTTAACATTTGTAAATACTGCAGCTTATGCAATCGGTATAACAATTTTAGCTTTTATCGTTACTTTTCCTGTAGCTTTTTATCTAACAAAAGTTATATCCAAGAAATATTCTAGCTTTTTAGCCCTTCTTCTTCTTATACCTTTATGGGTAGGAGAACTTGTAACAGTATATGGCTGGATGATTATTTTAGGTGACCACGGTGTTATAAATGAGTTTCTCATATATATTGGGTTGATTGATAAACCTATAAATATGCTCTATACAAATTTCAGTATGTCGATAGGTTTACTCTATATCTCTATGCTTTTTATGGTCGTACCTGTCATGTCAACGCTGGAGAGCTTGGATGATTCACTTATAGAAGCCGCTAGTGATTTGGGAGCAACAAAATGGACAATTTTTACAAAAATCATCATTCCATACTCTATGCCTGGTATCACTTCGGGTGGAATCATAGTATTTATGCTAGTTATTGGTGATTATGTTGCACCGGATATCTTGGGTGGCAAAAGCTCCCTCTGGTTTACAGAACAAATATATAATGAGTTTTTATCGACATTTAACTGGGGTGAGGGAGCAGCATTTGGATTCTTGCTACTTATGATATCCTCTAGTATTATCTGGTTAGCACTAAAGCTAACTGGTCAAAAACTTGAAAAGGTTGGATCATGATTCGCTCACTGCCAAATTCACCAGTATATAAATATACATATAGATTTTATGTGATATGTTTTTTCATCTTTTTAGTTATGCCTCTTATTGCTATAGCAGTATTAGCATTTAATGATTCAAGCTCTGTAGCATTGCCATGGAAAGGCTTTACGCTAGATTGGTTTTTTGCCAACACAGATCAAAGAACAGGTTTGCTAGCAGATGATGGTCTAATACAAAGTATCTTCATAAGTGTCAAAACAGCTTTTTATGTTGCAACTATCTCTACCATAGTAGGTATTGCTGCGGCACTTCTTTTTGAGGAGGAAAAGTTTAGGCTTAAGGGCTTATTGTATTTTTTAGCCTTGACTCCACTTGTAATTCCTGGGGTAATTTTAGGTATATCAATACTTTTATCTTCAACACTTGCAGGAAGCTATATTGAACAAAAATTTGGTTGGGATATTGCGTTTCTGAGCCCAAGTTTTTGGTTGGTTGTGCTAGGACAATTCTCTTTTGGGGCGACTTATGTCATGCTTTTGGTTGGTGCTAGACTTAAAAAATTCGACAGGACTCTTGAAGAAGCAGCTCTTAGTCTAAAAGCTACTAGATTGCAGTCCATTTGGTATGTTACTATTCCATTTTTAAGACCGGCTATCTTAGGAGCATTTGTAGTTGCATTTTTGATTAGTTTTTCAAACTTTAATACAACCATATTCTTAATTGGATCAGATCCGACATTGCCAGTTGATTTATATTCTCGTATCAAATTTAGCTCTACTCCGATATTAAACGCAGTTTCTTTCTTAATTGTAGTCTTTATAACGGTAGCTGCTCTATTGTCACTGTTTCTCAATAGAAATAAAAAGTAGAAGAAAGTAAATTGAAATTTATTCAGATAAGCGACCCTCATCTAATAGGAGATGAGCGGCCGTCTTTATATGGAATTAACCCAAATTTTAGACTTGAGAAAGCATTTGAAAGCATAAAAAAATGGCACAGCGATGCTAAATTTGTGGCAATAACCGGAGATTTGAGCAATAGCGCCTCAGACTTGGCTTATGCCAAACTGCAAACCGTTATAAAAAACAGTAAACTTAGCGTGTATCCGATCTTAGGAAATCATGATAAAAGAGATATCTTTAAATCATATTTTTCAGAGTTTACAAATGATGGTTTTATCCAATATACAAAAAAGATAGATGATAAAGTTTTTCTTTTTTTAGACACTTTAGCGGAAGATAAACCCTATGGTGAATTATGTGATAGTCGTATAAAATGGCTCAAAAATCAGTTGGAAATTTATAAAGATAAATTTATATATATATTTATGCATCACCATCCAATTTCTTGTGGGTTACACGAGATGGATACTGTGGCAGATTTTAAAACCAGGGAAATTTTTTGGGATTTACTCAAACCATATAAAAACATAAAACACATCTCTTTTGGACACATCCATCGCATAATGCATTCATCCAAAAACGGCATATCTCTACACTCCACAAGAAGCACAACTTTTCAAGTAGCGTATAAACCCGACAATAAAATAGAATACTTAACAAATGAAGAAAACCCAACTTATGCAATTATCAATATAAACAAAGATGGCGACACAAGAGTACACCATCACGAATACATGAATGAAGATAGATTTTATTTAGGTGAATGCTGATTACTTAATAACTCAAACTTTTTAAAAAGACACTTTGTCCTTTTAATGTATATACCCAAACATTAACACCCAAGATGTACTTTTTAACCGTAATTATACAAGTAAAACCATTTGATTTTAAGCAACATGTAGAGAAATCTAAGTAAAATTTAGAAAAATACCGCATAATTGGAATAAATAGATAGTTGTCTTAAATTGAAATTCATACCAAAAGGTGATATAATGTCCACTAATAAATAGTTGTTCGTGCCCGCTACGCGGGCACGAACAACGGTCGCGCTGAGCACACTAGCGTGTGCCACCTGCTTTTTGATTCGTTCTACGCTACGCTACGAACAACAAAAAACAGGAGCCACTCCCTCAAGCTTATTTCCAGAAAACCCTGCGGGATTTCCTGAAACTAAACTTAAGGGGTGCTCAGCGCGACCGTTATACTCACAAAAGGATTAGTATGTTTATAGTATCGTTAACATATATAGTAAATTTAGAAAAAGTAGATGAATTACTACCATCGCATGTAGATTATTTGAAAAATCAATATGAAAAAGGCAATTTTATTGCATC
>JALUMJ010000209.1 GCA_027040375.1 Campylobacteraceae bacterium | reverse complement strand
TGGGCTTTGTATTTAAAACTTCAAAGCAACCTATAAGATTTAAAGATTTACTAGTTGCAAATGCTTACCACAATGAAGGCATGCATGTGGACCCTGAAAAACTAGGTTTTAGGATGATAATCAAAAATGCCTATATAGTTTACACTATAATTAGTATGGTCGTTCTGATCCCTTTACTCGCACTTACTCATGCATTTCTTGAACACATAGATTTTCATGCTTCAATCATAGGTACAGCTCTTATAACATCTGCTTTTTTTATAGGATTTCAATACTTTCATGCTTGTATAAAAGACAAAATGGCAAAAAGCAGAATCAAAGAGGCTTGGGCTGTCCATTTTCCATACTTTAGCTATGAAAAATACAGTAAAAAAGTAGAAGAAATTTTCAATGAAGCCATGAAAAAAGAGATTAAAAAGAATGACCTCCAATCCTATGTCATGGGAAAATTAGCAGAAGCTTAAGCTACTTTAATTCTCCCCAATTTTTGCCAATCTCTACTGATACTTTTAGTGGAACTTTTAATTTATAGATATTTTCCATTATATCTTGAGCTTTTTTTGCAAACTCTTTTGCATTTTCTTCTTTTACTTCAAAGATTAATTCATCATGTATCTGCAATAAAAGCTTTTCATTATCACTCACGATAGTGTGCATTATCTTATTCATAGCCATCTTTATGAGATCAGCCGCACTTCCTTGAAATATCGTATTGACTGCTTCTCTTAGATAGGTGGCATGCATCATGGCATTTGCATTTTCAAAATCGAAATACCTTCTTCTTCCTAGTAAAGTTTCGCTATATCCTTGTTTTAGTGCTTTTTCACCTTGGGCATGCAAAAACTCTTTTACAGTTGGAAATGAAGCAAAATAACTATCTATGTACTCTTTTGCCTCTTTTGTGCTTACATGTATGGTTTGCGAGAGTTTACGAGAGCCCATGCCATATATCAAACCAAAGTTTATACTCTTAGCAACCCCTCTTTTTTCTTTAGCCGCATTAGCTCCAAATATCTTTAGTGCAGTCTCAAAGTGTATGTCTTTGCCTTCATTAAAAGCATCTACCAAAGCCTTATCACCACTAAAGTGGGCTAACAATCTAAGTTCAATCTGCGAATAGTCAATACCAATAAGAGTGTAGCCTTTTTTTGCTACAAAACCACTCCTTACTTCTCGTCCAAGTTCGGTTTTAACTGGTATATTTTGAAGATTTGGATTTTTTGAGCTTAACCTGCCTGTTGCAGTTCCACTTTGCACAAAAGATGTATGGATTCTATGATTTTTATCTTTTAAACCAAGCTTCATCAAAGGCTCAATATAGGTTGATTTTAATTTGTAAATCTCGCGATATTCTAAAATTTTTGGGATTATTTGATGCTCATCTATAAGAGCATTTAAAACTTTTTCATCTGTGCTGTAGCCTGTTTTTGTTTTTTTGATAACTCTAAGTCCTAAATCATCAAATAAAACCTTTCCAAGTTGTTGCGTGGAATTTACATTAAATTCCACGCCGCTTATAGCAAAGATTTCGTGTTTTAGCTTTTCGATTGTTTGCATCGCACTTTTTAGTAAAATATCAAAGTATCTGACATCTACTTTTATGCCCTCTTTTTCCATCTTCATTAGAGTTTTGATAAACGGAAATTCCAAAGTTCTTGCAAGCTCTAACAATTTTGGCTCCAAAAAATCTATGATTTTATTATAAACTTTTAGCGTCATCCAAGCATCTTCACTTGCATACACGCAAGCTGACTCTATATCTACGCTTGCAAATGTTTCACCTTTTTTTACAGTATCTTTGAACTTTACCATTGGATGATTAAAAAACCTTAAAGACATGGCATCCAAGCCAACCGTTTTTTCAGGATTTAAAAGCCAAGCTAAAATCATCGTATCTGCATATATATTTAAATCACTAAAGCCAAAGTTGTTTTCTACCACAGCCAAATCATACTTCAGATTTTGCCCAACCACCTTACATGTAAAGAGTTTTTCTATAGCCTCTTTTGCATCATCCAAGCTTACTTGCTCGCTAACTCCAAGGTAATTGTGAGCTATTGGCACATAATATGCCTCTTTTTCATTTAACGCAAAAGAGAAGCCGACTATCTTTGCATTGTAAGCATCTAAAGAGTTGGTCTCTGTGTCAAATGCCAAAATGGTATGCTTCTTTACATCTTTTAAAACTTCAAAGAGTTTTTCTCTAGTATCTAGCAAAATGGGTTTAAACGATACTCTCTTCTCTTCCTCTTTTTTTGGTTCTACTTTTAGTTTTGAGAGTATATTTTTTAACTCATATCGTTTCAATTCATCGACTATTTTATCTAGTGGTTGGTCTTTTGGAAAGTAAAAGCTTTCAAATTTATCAGATATATCCAAATCACTATATAGCTTTACAAGTTCTTGACTTAAAAAAGCATTTTCACGGCTCTCTTGCAAGAGTTTTTGAGACCTTGGATTTCTGACTTTATCTATGTTTTTATATATATTTTCAAGCGAGCCAAACTCATCCAAAAGCGTTTTAGCTCCTTTAGCACCTATGCCTTTGACTCCGGGAATATTATCTGCACTGTCCCCTACGATACTTAGATAATCGCCTATCAAACTAGGGCGTACGCCAAACTTTTCCAAACATCTCTGCTCATTAATATCAGACCTTTTTATAGGGTCGTATAGGATTACAGTATCATCATCTATGAGTTGATACAAATCCTTATCGTGGCTTACTATGCGTACCGATATATCATTTTTCTGGGCGAATTTTACAGCTGAGGCTATCACATCATCTGCTTCATATCCTACTTTTGAGTAGCATTTGAAGCCCATTTTTTCTATCCAAGATATTGCAATGGGGAGTTGCAGTTTCAGGTCCGCAGGAGCTTCTGGTCTATTTGCCTTATAATTAGTGTCAATTTCGTGTCTAAAAGTTTTACCTTTTGCATCAAGTGCAAAAAGTATATAATCACTCTCCAATTCACTTTTTAATGAATATATAAAATTTGCAAATCCAGTTAAAAGCCCAGTAGGAAAACCATCCTTATTTCTAAGATTTGGCAAAGCAAAATAATTTCTAAAAAAGAAACCAAATGTGTCTATAATCGTTAATGTTTTTATATTATAGTCCTTCTACTGCATCTAAAAATAGCTTGACATCCATATTTTCTTTTTCTAATATATTTACAGCAATCGCCAAACTTCGCTCACTTAGTGGTGCATTTACAGGAACTGCGGTTTTTAAAATCTTAAGGGCGAGTGCATAATCTCGCAAATCCTCTGCCTCTTCATAATTATCTGAAAATTTAATCATATTTACTATTTTATCATCAAAGCCCCAATGCTCAAATATCTTTGAAGTCACTTGGGCAGTTGTAGCTTCTACATACATTTTTTCCACTGCTGCTATATCTACAGCTGTTTGGATTTCAGATTTAAATTGATAGATTTCATCGTTTTTCACAACCTCATTGGCTATAAATATCTTTCCTGTATCTTGCAAAAGTGCCGCTAAAAACAGATCATCAACTTTTTTTGCATCAACTTTTTTATACCATTTCATAACAAGCATACTTTGAAGTGCTGAAATATGAACAAACTCTTCAGGAGTTATCCCATAAGGCTCTATATCAACACTTAAAAGTTTTTTTACTGAAATGCTAGTGATGAGCGACCTTGTAGTTGACATCCCAAATAAAGAAATCGCCTGCAAAACACTCTTAATCTCTCTTTGAAAACTATACAAAGGTGAGTTTGCTATCTTCAAAAGATTAGCCACTAGCATCGGGTCAGTCTCTATCACCTTTGCTAAATCTCCTACGCCACTATTTGGGTCTGAACAAATCGAATTTACCTCTGCGAAGCTTTTTGGAAGAGGGGGAAGTGATCTTATCTTGTCAACTATATCGTTTATCATTTTATCTCCTTTGCTAGAAATCTACCTGTGTAGCTTTTTGATTTTTTGTGATTTTTTGCCAACTCTTTAGGTGTTCCCACATCTACAATCTTTCCACCATAATTTCCACCCTCAGGTCCCATATCTATCACAAAATCACTATTTTTTATTATATCCATATTATGCTCAATAACCAATATACTATTGCCCAAATCCGTCAAATGTTGCAAAACTTTTGTTAGCCTATCCACATCAGCAAAGTGAAGTCCAGTTGTAGGCTCATCGAGTATATATAAAGTGCTTCCCGTATCTCTCTTGCTTAACTCTTTTGAAAGTTTGATTCGCTGAGCCTCGCCACCACTTAGAGTGATAGCATTTTGACCAAGGGTTATATAACCAAGTCCAACATCACACAAAGTTTGAAGAATTTGCCTTAGTTTTGGGATAGGTTTAAAAAACTCATATGCCTCTTCAACACTCATACCTAAAACATCAGAAATCGACTTTCCTCGATAGAGTATCTCTAGGGTTTGAGCATTGTATCTTTTGCCCTCACATGTATCGCATTTTACCATGATGTCTGGCAAAAAATGCATCTCTATCTTTATCTCGCCCTCGCCTTGGCATTTTTCGCATCTTCCGCCTTTTACATTAAAAGAAAATCTCCCTATCTTATAACCTCTAAGCCCAGCCTCTTTTGTTTTAGAAAAAAGTTGTCTTATCTCATCCATAAGCCCTGTGTAAGTAGCAGGATTGCTTCTTGGAGTTCGTCCTATCGGGCTTTGGTCAAGATAAATAACCTTATCCAACTGTTCTAGCCCAATGCACTCTACACCTGAGATTTTTTTCACTTTTCTTGCGTGATTTAACATCTCTTTTGCCACAGGTAAAAGTGTCTGAAGTATCAATGAGCTTTTACCGCTTCCGCTAACGCCTGTGATACTTACAAGATTTGCTAAAGGAATATCTACATTTAAATTTTTGATATTATTTACATTTACATTTTTTAGATTTATCCATTTTTCTTGTTTTCTATTTTTTTGATAATCTATCTTCTTAGCTCCATTTAAATAAGAAGCCGTCAAAGTATCACTTTTTTTAAGTTCACTATATGTACCTTTAAAGATGATATCTCCACCATATTTTCCAGCTCCTGGACCGATATCGACGATAAAATCAGCTGATTCTATCGTTTTTTTATCGTGCTCAACGACCATCACACTATTGCCCCGTTCTTGCAAGTCTCTTAGAGTCCTTATAAGCTTCAAGGTGTCTCTCTCATGCAGCCCAATACTAGGCTCATCTAGCACATACATCACACCTGTAAGCCCACTTCCTATCTGTGATGCTATTCGTATCCTTTGAGCTTCGCCGCCGCTTATACTTCTCGCATCTCGTCCTAGTGTTATGTACCCAAGTCCGACATTGTACAAAAAGAAAAGTCTCTCTCTGACTTCTTTTAAAATAGGCGCGGCTACTACACTTTGTTGTTTTCCAAAATATGCAAAATTCTTTTCATCTTTAAAAAATTCATACGATTTATCTATTGGCAATTCTAAGATATCACCTATGCCTCTATCGCTGACTTTTACAGCTAGATGCTCAGGTTTTAGCCTATGACCTCCACAATTATCACAAACTTTTTCACTCATAAAATTATTTATATCTTTTTCGTCTTTTAGCATATTGTATGCGATTTTTATGATACCATCAAAGCTTTTTCTTAGCCTATGTCTTTTCCAAGTAAAAACAGCATCTTCCACGCCACCGTGGAGTATCGCTTTTCTTTGATGCTCTTCGAGTTCACAATAAGGAACGCTTATATCAATCTTACTCGCTTCACAAAATGCTTTTAAATACTTCGCATAGTAACCCTTGTTAAAACCATAAAATATCTTTATAGCTCCCTTTTCTATACTTAAATTTTCATCTATAATCTTTGACATGTCAAGCGTATATCTGATGCCAAGACCATCGCACATGGGGCACGCACCCTTTGGCGAATTAAACGAGAAAGACAAAGGCTCTAAAACATCAAAACTAATCTTGCAATCAAAACAAGCCCTATGTTCGCTATAGTGTATCAAACTCTCTTTTGCACTAACTTCATCAGCATTTAAAATCTCGACTTCTATCTCGCCGTAACTCTCTTTTAATGCTTTTTCAACATCACTAGCTATTCTTTGAGCATTATCTTCTTTTAAAACAACTCTATCAATAACCACTTTTATCGTATGCTTTTTTGTTTTACTAAGTTCTACATCTTCATCAAGTCTTATCATAACGCCATCAACCATAGCCCTAACATAGCCCTTATGACGAAGAGATTCAATCATATCAGCAAATGCACCTTTTTTTTCTCTCACAAGCGGTGCCATCAAAACAAGTTTAGAATTTTCTGGCAATTTTAAAACTTGTTCTATGATATCCGCTCCACTCATCTGAGAGATAGGCTTGCCGCACTTATGACAATGCTGTTTTCCAACTCTTGCAAACAAAAGCCTAAGGTAATCATATATCTCTGTAATCGTCCCCACGGTTGATCTTGGGTTTTTACTGGTTGTTTTTTGATCAATCGCAATCGCAGGAGTTAAGCCTTCAATCTTATCAACCTCTGGTTTTCCAACTCTATCTAAAAATTGTCTTGCATAAGAAGAGAGAGACTCTATATATCTTCTTTGCCCTTCTGCATAAAGTGTATCAAAAGCAAGTGTACTCTTTCCGCTGCCACTAAGTCCTGTAAAAACTACCAATTTGTTTTTTGGAATCTCTAAATTTATATTTTTTAAGTTATGCTCTCTCGCACCATAAATCTTTATCATAATTACCCTGTTATTAGTTTGTTTAGCGTGAGTGCAAATAGCAAAACATATAAAATCATCAAAAGTTTTTTTTGTAAATCTCTTCTTACTACATGTGAGCGTTTTGCGCCAAAATATACACCTACAAGTGAGCCAATTCCTAGTATGATTCCTGACTTATAATCCACAAGTCCATGCATAGAAAAGCTGATAAGCCCTGAAATCGAAGAAAAAACAACAAAAAGAAGCGAAGTTGAAACCGCTCTTTTTATGTCAAAATGTAAAAAACCGACCATGATAGGAGTTAAAAAGAGTGCTCCTCCTATGCCTATGCTAATCGCTGCCATCCCAACAAAAAAACCGATTACAAAAAGTAACACTTTTGATTCATTTGGAACACCTGTTGGCTCTGCTGGAGCTTTAAAAAATTTATATAAAGAGACCAACAATGCAAAAGCAAAAAATCCAAGCAAAGCAGAAGGAGGCAGATATGAAACTATATATCCACTAAACTGCGCACCTATAAACCCACCTAGCCCTAGAACTAAGCCATTTTCAAGCCGTAACATTTGGTTTTTATAATTCACAAATGAGCCAAAGAGTGAGCTAAAAACCATCTGTGTTATCGAAATACTTATGGCGGCTTTTACCCCAAATCCAAGATATATAAGAGTAGGCACTAAGATAGTACCGCCACCTATGCCAAAAAACCCTGACGCAAAACCAACAATGATACCTATAAAACCTAAAATTGCAAACATAATCCCCTCTTTTATAAAAAAGATATTGTACTATTTACCCTCTTAATAAACAATTTAGTGTTTAATTTGATATAATATAGTAAATTATTTATGAGTGGGTTTATATGACGAAAATTGTTGAAAATTCTTTAAAAATATTTTGCGAAGAGATATTGGGCTTGAAAATACAAAAGGCAAAAAGTTTGGGTAGGGATTTTTATGCTACTTCAATTCCTATTTATGAAAATAATAAAGAGATAAATTGGTACTTTTTTTTGAAGAAACATACGCTAAATGATATCGCAAAAGTGTTACTTTTTGAAGATAATTTAAATGAAGATGATATCAATGATTTACTAAAAGAAGTTACAAATCAAGTCATAGGACTTGCAAAAGTAAAATTAGAAGAAAGTTATACAAATATATCCTACAAACTTGGAACTCCTGAGTTTTTAGGAAAAATTTCGGCGCCAATTCCCATAAAGTTGGAAGAGAATTTGCTTTATAAGATGAACAATAGAACATTTCTTATAGCTAAAGGTCTAAATTGAACAAAGAAGACAAAGATTACATCGCACATACGCTACTCTCAGGCTATGAAAATTTGCTTGATATTAATGTTGGTTTCATCGCGGAACTTGGCACTACTTATCTAAATATTGATGAAATTTTAAAACTATCTAAAGGCTCTGTTATAGACTTGCATAAACCAGCAGGTGAGAGTGTGGAGTTATTTGTCAATAAAAAAATATTTGGGAAAGGTGAAGTTATGGTATATGAAAAAAACCTTGCAATCAGAATAAATGAAATTCTTGATTCAAAAAGCGTTATACAATACTTCAAAAAAGAAATCTAATGAAACAAATTGTACTATTTTTCATGCTCTACGCTTATATTTTTGGTGCAAATTTACTTACACACAATATATATGAAAGAACTGACAGAGTTGATGTTATGCTCTCTTTTGATTCGCCATATGAGGGTAAAATCTATCAAGTTAAAAACAATAGTGGGACAACTTTAAAACTTGAAGATTTATCATTTGATAAAATTATAACCAAAAAGATAAATTCAAATATAATTCAAAATTTAACAATCCAGCCAAATAAAAATAATTTAAACATAATACTAACTAGTAAAAACAGTATAGGAGTAATCGCTTCAAAAACAGCTGATGGTTTTGGTCTTCGTATCAGGGCGTCTCTCTTGCGTCCAAATACACAAAGATATCAAAATTCAGCTCTTTCTAGTTCCAACAATGTAAAGACATTAAAGACATTTAAGGACTCAGGTCTGCTTGACACGAGATATATGATAGTTGTAGTTTTTCTTTTTGTTTTATTGGTTTTTATGTTTTGGATAAAGAGAAAAGTTGCAAAAAGACAAAGCCAAAGCGTGGAAAATTCTTGGTTATTTAAAAAAGCTTCGGCAGGAAATGAAGAGATAAAAATACTAAAAAGAAAACCAATAGATGCAAATAATTCTGTAGTTTTAGTGGAATTTGAAAACAAAAAATACCTTCTCGCATCAGGAAATTCAAATGTCCTTTTAGATACTTTTGGACAAAATGAACTTGAAGAGACAAGCGAATTTGAAAAAGCCTTTGAGGACAATAGAAAAAAACTAGATGACTATCTAAAAATACAAGATCAAAAATTAAACGATTATAAAGATAAAGCCTCCAGCGAACACTCATATGATACAAGAAGATAAAGCTCTTAGAGTTAAGCATATGAGGCTTTTAGAAAAATTTCTAAGAAGCTCTGCTACCATCTTAAAATTAGAAAATTTTAACTATGATTTATTTGAACAAAGATCTAGAAAAATATATGGATTAATTCAAAATTTAAAGGAGATGAGAGTAGATTCATCTTATCTAAAGTCACTAAAAAACTTCACAGAATTAACAATGAGAACGATAGATAATGAAGATTTAAAAACACAAGAAAAGAGAGATATACTGCTGAAGGAAGTCAATCTTATAGATAAAAATAAAAATAGGACAATCTATAAAAAAGAAAAACATAAAAAAGATAGATACATCATTTAGAAAAGGGGTCAGGGTTAAACTTTAAACTTTTTGGGAGAAAAACTCTTCTATTACTACTCTCATCACTATTGTGTCTTCGATTCTGTTTATTTTATCTCTAAAAGCAGCCGCTTCGGGGAAGCCTTTTGAGTAAGTGTGCAGATGCTTTCGGAAGATAGATGTGCCTTTGGCGCCATAAAAGTCTATCATATTATCGTAGTGTTCTAAAACGATCTCTTTTATCTTGTCTTTTCCAACAAATTCTAAGTTGTTTTTTAATTGATAAAATATCCAAGGATTTCCAACAGCGCCTCTTCCAATCATCAATGATTTGCATCCTGTTAGTTTTTTTACCTCTTTTGCTTTTTGTAAGCTAGTGATATCACCATTTGCAATCACTGGAATATGCACTACAGACTTTGCCCTAGCGATGGCTTCATAATCAACCTCGGCCTTATATCTTCCTGCTCTTGTTCGTCCATGCATACTCATAAAATCAACACCAGCTCTCTCGCAAGCCAAAGCGATTTCTTCAGGAATTTTTTCATTGAAACCAAGTCTGACTTTTGCACTTAGATACTCTTTATTAGAATATTTCTTTATAGTTTCCAAAACTTTTTGCACTTTTGATAAATCTTGAAGCAAAGACGAACCAGCACATTGCGAAACTACTTTAGGCACAGGACAGCCACAATTCAAATCTATGCCATCAATTCCATCAATTTTGTTTAAAATCTCTACTGCTTTTTTTATGACATCTAAATCTGAGCCTGCGATTTGAACGATGTATGGCGTCTCTAAAGGGGACTTTTCTAACATTTTATAAGTTTTTTTAGAATTATGCACTAAAGCATTTGCACTAATCATCTCTGAAAAAGTCAAATCAGCATCAAACTTTTTCACTAAGGAGCGAAAAGGAAGGTCAGTAAAACCAGCAAGTGGAGCCAAGGCAACTATGCCTTGGTCAAAATCAATCATACTTTTAAGAATTTAATAGTATCTATAGTTTTACCATGGTCTCTTAAAAATAGAAGAGTTTTAAATTTCAAAAATTCATCTTCATCAGAGTTTTCCAAAATATCTCTAACTTTATCTATCATTTGCAATTCATAAAGGGTATAAAGATATGCATTTGCAGCTAATTGTCCTTTTTCATTATATAACTTTCTAAATAGCTTTATAAGCCTTTCGGGGTCTAATTTTACTTTAATTTCTTGTGCTAATTCCAAGTAATCTTCATTATTTGCATTGAATTGTTCTAGCATATTTTCGATTGAATTTATATCTATATCAAATTCATCTTCTTCGTCTAAATATCTCTCCATCATCTTTCTAAAAATATTTTTATCTATAGGAAAGTTGTACTTTTTAATCTCTGCAAATGTTGCTATATCTAAGAGCTTATCATAAGCCTTTTTACACAATTCATTATCAATATCATGGCAAGTCTTAAGAATCGTATAGGCATACTTTGGCTCACCTTCTAATCTATTTTCTTCATTTTTTATAAATATTTTATTTGTCGCTGGGAGTTTGTATTTTTTGATATCTTCATAACTACCGCTTTGAATCTTTTCCACAAGCTCGGTGTATTGTTTTATCTCATCATCATCAATTTGACTTACATCTAATTTCCCTGTATAAGCGAAATTTTTTATAAAAACTCCTGGAATTTTAAACCATTTTGTTTTAAATTTAAGCTTGCTATCTTCGTCTAATATTCTTCTTTTTGCTACATTTAAAAATGTATCATAATCTTTTTGAAGTGCCCTTTTGTAAAAAAAATCTTTAAAACTATAATAAGACAAATGAGAAATAGAAGCTAAAAACAAGATAAAAACAGGCACTACTATCCATATAGCAATAGGCAGGTCAAGCGATAATGCATATAAATCCAATGTATATTTATCTCCATTAAAACTATAAACATACAAACCCACAGCTAACATATATACGATTGAGAGCAATATATAGCGTTTTATTCCCATTTCATTTCCACCTTTGTCTTAATTTTTATTTGCTGATTTTTCTATTATTTCTCTACATGTAATGCAATATTTTGCATGCACTTTTACTTTAAGTCTTTGAAAGCTGATATCTTCTTCACACATTTCACAGATTCCATATGTTCCAGCACTTATCTTTCCAAGCGCATACTCTATCTCGCGCAACTCTTTGTTTAATTGTTGGCTTATAGCTTCTTCAATCATTCGATCTGTACTCACCGAAGCATGATCAGCTTCATCACCAACATCATGCTGCGTTAAAGAAGTGATTCCTTTGGTTGATTCTTCTAGATTTTTTATAATTTGTGCTTTTCTCTCAAGCAACATATCTTCAAAAAATTTTAATTCACTTTTTCTCATTTTTCCGCCTATTTTTTTTATAATATTATTGAAACCTATTTATGGTAAGGATGATTTGCATTTATACAAAGCCCTCTATAAATTTGTTCAAATAATACTACCTTTGCAACCTTATGTGCATATGTTAGCCGACTTAAGCTTATAACCTTTTGAGTTTGTTTTAAAAACTCTTTCTCGAAACCAAATGCTCCTCCAATAAAGAAATTCACTTTTGAATTTTGTTTAAAAATTTCACTAAACTCAAAACTATCTAACTCATCCCCTGTTACATCTAATGCCACA
The DNA here is from genome assembly GCA_027040375.1 of Campylobacteraceae bacterium. GTDB lineage: Bacteria > Campylobacterota > Campylobacteria > Campylobacterales > Sulfurospirillaceae > JAADIZ01. Next base: position 8,431 of record JALUMJ010000209.1, on the reverse strand, counting down.
TTAAATCCATTTAAATATGGTTCATATGCCTTGCTATAAGATTTTTTTGCTTCTATATCTCCTTTTGTCTGTGCCAAAGCTATTTGCTTGTTGAAAATAGATTTATCTTCAAGTTTTGCAAATCTTTTTGTCATCTTTAGATAATCTTTGATTACGCTTTGCATCGCTTCATTTTTAGATTTTTCGATAGCGTAAACAGTTATGTTCAAAGACTCTCTTTTAGTTTTAATTGAAAATCTTCTTTTTCACTAAGAAAAAAACTCAACATATCAGATACCGTTTTTTTCAAATCACTTCTTTTGACTATCATATCAATCAAACCATGCTCCAACAAAAACTCTGCTCTTTGAAACCCCTCAGGCAACTCGGCTCCTATAGTTTGCTTTATAACTCTTTGCCCAGCAAATCCAATCAATGCACCTGGTTCTGCGATTATAATATCACCAAGCCACGCAAAAGAAGCACTAACACCGCCCATAGTTGGGTCTGTTAGAACAGAGATAAATGGCAATTTTTTATTTGCAAGCTGCTTTAATGCGGCTGAAGTTTTAGACATTTGCAAAAGTGAAAATGTACTCTCTTGCATCCTAGCACCACCACTCGCACTTACTATCACCAAGCCTTGTTTTTTTTCTATCGCCCTTTTGACTGCTCTGTTGATTTTTTCACCTTCAACCGAACTCAAACTCCCACCCATAAAAGCAAAATCAAAAACAATCAGTTGCGTATCAACTCCATTTATACTGCATTCACCAGATACCGCAGACGAATTTCTTCCAGTTTTAGCGTATGCTTCTTGTATCCTTTTTTTGTACGACTTTTTATCTACAAATTTTAAAGGGTCTATTGGAACCAAGTCTGCATCAAATTCTACAAAAGTATCTGCATCCGATATCTGCTCAATTCGTTTTTTTACATCGATTCTTAAGTGAAATCCACATTTTGGACATACATTTAATTGATTTTCGACCTCTTTGTAATACATAATAGAGTGACAATTTTTACACTTAATCCAATGAGTTGGTGCTTCACTAGGAGATGGTTGTCTTTTTCGAAAACTACCAAATATTTCGCCAAAATTCATAATTCATCTCCTTTTAAAATAATTTGGCTATTTTATCAAAAGTTTCCTTATCTTTACTTATAAATAGAATTTGGGAACTTTTATATAAGTTTAAATCTTCACACATATGTAATCCTGCTTCTACATCAAATGCTCTTAAAATTCCTTCATATATAACAAAATCCACATCTCTTGCATAAGCCAATGAGAGAGCAAAAGCACCTGGTGATCTGTATTTTATCTTAATCGCCTTCAATTTTTCAGCAATATTTTGTGAACAATATGACCTTTCAAATATACCCACAGATGAATTTGCATTTATGTCTATCTTTTTAAAATCTAAACTATCTAATTTACCCCCAAGCAGACCTTTAGCATCTTTTATAAAAATATCTTGATTTGCAAGATTTGTAATCACTGAACAAATATGTTCATCTTGTTTCTTTAAAGCTACAGAAGTGCCAAAATACGGCAAATTTGATGCAAAATTTGAACTTCCATCTATCGGGTCGATTATCAAATCAAATTCACTTTGATTATCGATATAGCCGCACTCTTCTGAGTAAATATTTCCATATTTACTCAAATATTTTACAAATATCTCTTCTGCTAAAAGATCAATTCTCATGCTCACATCTCCACCGTGTCCGATGGAGATTTTTTCGCATAGCATATCGTGAGATTTAGTTTTTATCAGCTCTACAATCTCTTTATTCGCCACAATAACTGCTTCTTTAAATTTTAACAAAGCAAACTTTTAGCTATGTGCTTGGCTGCTTCTTTTCCTTCTTTTGCAGCAGTTACAACCAAGTCGCTTCCACGCTTGCAATCTCCGCCAGCATAAACACCGAGTTTACTAGTTTGATAGTCATCTCCTGTTTCTATATTTCCCCATTTATTAATCTCTATGCCATTAGATGCTAAAAAATCAGGTTTTGAAGGCATAAAACCAAGTGCGAGTATGATGACATTTGCATCTATTTTAAATTCGCTTCCCTTTATGAGCTCAATACTACTTCTTCCGCTGCTATCTGGCTCGCCAAGTATAGTTTTTTGCATTATGATGCCTATGGCTTTATCATCATTGTTTGCGACAATCTCTTTTGGACTAACATTGTAGATAAATTTTACACCCTCGTCTCTTGCATTTTTAAACTCTTTTTTACTTCCTGGCATATTGTGTTTATCTCTTCTATATAGGCAAGTTACCTCTTTTGCCTCTTGTCTAAGAGCAGTCCTAACGCAATCCATTGCAGTATCTCCACCACCAATCACTACAACTTTTTTATCTTTCAAGTCGTATTTTATATCAGACTCTTCTTTAAAAATTCTTTTTTGTGTATTTCTAAGGTAATCTATCGCCATAAAGACATTTTTAGAAGATTCATTATTTATCTTTGCTTTCCTAGATTTTTCAGCACCAATACCTATAAAAACGGCATCATTTTCACTCAATATATCATCAAAATACAAATCTTTTCCTACATTTGTGTTTACATGTAAGCTCATGCCAGCTTCTATCAGCCAATCAATTCTTCTTTGCACGATATTTTTATCTAGTTTAAATCCTGGAATTCCATATGTCAAAAGTCCTCCAGCTCTATTTTGTCTCTCATACATATTTACTTTTATACCGCTTCTTAAAAGATAAGTAGCAGCTGCGATTCCAGCTGGTCCACTTCCTATGATAGCCACTTTTTTGTTCGTCGTAATTCCTGGAAAATAAGGCTTAAGTCCTTTTTTAAAACCTTCTTCTGATATAAAAGTTTCGATATTCCCTATTGTGATAGCACCATGACCATCATTTAAGGTACAATCACCCTCACACAATCTCTCTTGCGGACAGATTCTGCCTGTTATCTCAGGAAATGGATTTGATTCATTTGAAAGATTAAAAGAGAGTTTTAAATCCATATTTGCAGTTGATTTCAACCAGTAAGGTATATAGTTATGCAAAGGACATTTATTGTGACAATACGGGTCACCACACTGAATACATCTGCTAGCTTGAGTCGTAGCATCTTCTTTGTCTAAAAGGTCATATATCTCCTTAAAATCCCCAACTCTATCGCTACTTTCTCTAACATTTGCACTTATTCTTTCTATATTTATAAATTCTTGCATAATTCTTAATCTCCCTCATCTGGATTCAATGGAATCTTAGTCATATCTTTTGGCATAACCATCCAAAAATCTCTAACATTGTGTCTAAAATCTTTCAAAATATCTGTTGCTTTTAAACTATCTGTTTCATTTATATGTGTTCTTAGGAGTCTCTTCAAGAAATGCTTAGCTTCATCCATCTCGTCAATATCTACCCTAACTGCGACAACTAGCTCTTGATTTAATTTGTCTATAAATTCTCTATTTTGGTCATACACAAATGCAATCCCACCTGTCATCCCTGCGCCAAAATTGACGCCAGTATTTCCCAAGATTGCTACAATCCCGCCTGTCATGTATTCACAAGCATGATCTCCGGCACCCTCGACAACAACAGTAGCACCAGAGTTTCTGACGCAAAATCTCTCACCAACTATCCCTGCTACAAAAAGTTTTCCGCCAGTAGCTCCGTATAAGCAAGTATTTCCAGCACAGGCATAATCTTTCTTCTGTTTTGTAGGCGTTATAACAATCTTTCCACCATTCATGCCTTTTCCTACATAATCATTGGCAGAGCCTTTTAGATTCAAAGTTATACCGTTTGTTAAAAATGCACCAAGAGATTGACCTGCGATTCCTTGCAAGTTAAATACGATACTTCCCTCTTTTAAGCCCTTGTTTCCATAGTATCTTGCGATTTCACCGCTTATCAATGTGCCAAAACTTCTGTTTATATTTCGGATTTTTTTATGAATTACTATATCTTGCTCAGGATTTTCTATAACTTTTCGCACTTCTTCTAGTGCAGTTTTTTCAAACTTATTATCATCAAAAGGTTTATTTGGTAACTTATTGTGAGTATCAGCACCTTCAATCCGCATAAGGATAGATGAGAAATCAAATTTTTTGGCAAACTCATCATCGATAACATTTAAAAGGTCACTTCTTCCTATGATTTCTTCCATACTTTTGTAACCAAGACTTGCTAAAATCTCTCTTATATCTTCAGCGATAAAAGTAAAAAAGTTTACAAGTTTATCAACATTTCCTGTAAAAAATTCTCGAAGTTTTTTATCTTGTGTTGCTACTCCGACTGAACATTTGTTTAAGTGACAAATTCTTAAAATCTTACACCCAAGCATCGTTAAAGCCAAAGTTCCAAAAGCATAACTTTCAGCTCCTAAAAGCGCAGCTTTTATCAAATCCAAGCCAGTTTTTAAGCCACCATCTGTTTGCAAATGAACTTTACTTCTAAGATGATTTGCTTTAAGAGCATTATGTGCTTCACTTAATCCTATCTCCCAAGGATTTCCTGCAAATTTTACAGAACTAAGCGGTGCCGCACCTGTTCCTCCATCACCGCCTGAAATGATGATTTTATCTGCATAAGCCTTCGCAACACCAGCTGCAATCGTGCCAACTCCTGCTGTTGAAACAAGCTTCACAGTTATAACGGCTGTTGGATTTATCTGCTTTAAGTCAAATATAAGCTGTGCCAAATCTTCTATAGAATATATATCATGATGAGGAGGTGGAGATATCAAAGTAACGCCTGGAATAGTGTATCTTAAACTAGCAATCAATGGAGAAACTTTATGCCCAGGAAGTTGTCCGCCTTCACCTGGTTTTGCTCCTTGAGCCACTTTAATCTGTATTTCAGATGCGCTTCTTAAGTATTCTGGAGTAACTCCAAAACGACCAGATGCTACCTGCTTTATCTTTGAGATTTTATTTGTTTTTAATCTTTCAGGTGCTTCTCCCCCTTCACCACAGTTTGACATACCGCCTATCTTATTCATAGCTTGGGCCAACGCTTCGTGTGCTTCAGGAGAGATTGAACCCAAACTCATAGCAGCCGTATTAAACCTTTTAAATATATCTTCTATTGGTTCAACTTCATTTATGTCTATAGGTTCCCTGTCTGATTTAAGTTCAAAAAAATCACGAATTACTTTTTTATCTCTGGTATTTACAAGTTTTGCAAAAGATTTATAATCCTCTTTTTTTCCGCTATCTGCCATTTTATGTATGGCATGTACGACTGTTGGATTGTAGTCATGATACTCATTCCCATCAAGGTACTTATAAAATCCTCCTATTTCTAAAGGAAACAATCTTTTAGTTAAATTCAAATCATTTGCATTTTTATAATTAAAATTTATCTTTTTTTCTATATCTTCATAGCCAACGCCTGGTATCAAAGCATAAGCACCAGCAAAACAATCCTCTACTACTTCGTTGGAAAGACCTAATGAATCAAATAAAGATGAATTTCTATATGATGATATCGTAGCTATCCCCATCTTTGATATGATTTTCAGAAGTCCTTGGTTTAGGGCATGGTTTACATTTTTCAAACTTGTTTTTATCTCATATTTTGTAGATTCTCTTCTTTTTGCTTCTTCAAGAACTGTAGAATATAACATATATGGATATATAGCACTTGCACCAAATCCCACCATACATGCACAAGAGTGAGAATCAAGAGCTTCACCAGTTATGGCTATGATGCTAATCATATCTCTTAAATCACTCTCCAATAAAATTTCATGAATCTTTCCTATACACATAAGCATGGGTATTGGTTTAAGTTTATCACTAAGCCCTCTGTCATCAAGATACACCATAGTAACTTTGTCATTTTTCACAGCTTCAAGAACATCATAAGCCAAGTCTTCTAAGCTGCCTTTTAAATTATCCTCAAAAAGAGTAGAAAAAGTTTGCCCTTTATACTCATCTTTGTATCTAGGCTTACTTTTATCACCAAAATCTTTTAAAATTTTTATCTTTTCATGCATTAAAATCGGAGATATTGTTTTAATTCTAGCAGCATGAGCGGGTGATTCATCTAATATATTGCATAATTTTCCAAATCCAGTATTTAAACTCATGACAATTTTTTCACGAATAGGGTCTATCGGTGGATTTGTAACTTGAGCAAATTTTTGTTTGAAAAAATCGCTGAAATTTCTCTGTTTTTTACTAAATGCTGCCAACGGAGTATCGTCTCCCATAGACCCAACACCTTCTTTTCCATCTTTCATCATTGGTCGCATGACCATATTTTGAAATTCTTGTGTGATATTGAAAAATCTTTGTTCGATTTCTAGATTGGCTCTTTCATAATCACTTGTATCTTCAAATGGTGTTTCTACATATTCTTGTAGATATATTAACTTTTCATTCAGCCAAGTGCCATACGGTTTTGATGCTTTTATATAATCATCTATCTCTTTACTTTTCAAAACTTTATTGTACTTTAAATCCACTCCTATCATCTGCCCACTTTGAAGTCTTCCTTGCTCAAGCACTTCATCTTCTTTTATATCTAACACACCATATTCGCTAGATATTATAATTCTATCATCTTTTGTTATCACATATTTCGCAGGTCTTAAGCCATTTCTATCGAGCACACAAGCTATGTATCTGCCATTTGTAAAGGAGACAGCTGCTGGTCCATCCCATGGGTCAAAACTGATGCTAGAGTATTCATAAAATGCTCTAAGTTCACTATCGATATAAGGCGCATTTTGCCAAGGCATAGGGATTAGACATCTTATGGTTTTGAAAAAATCATATCCATTTGCTATCATAAATTCAAACATATTGTCTAAACTTGCACTATCGCTTACTTGCGAGTTTGTTATCGGAAATAGTTTCTTTAATTCAGCATCAGAAAAAACTTCACTCTTAAGGGTGCTGTATCTTGCTTTTATATTTGCTCTATTTGCTGATATAGAGTTTATCTCTCCATTGTGAGCTAAAGCTCTAAAAGGTTGGGCTAATTTCCATTGTGGAAGAGTATTTGTCGAAAATCTTTGATGAAAAAGTGCAAATTTCGTCTTAAAATCTTCATCATTCAAATCCATATAAAAAGATTTGATATATGTAGGCATTATCAAACCCTTATAAGATATAGTGTTATTAGAAAAAGAAGCTATATAAAAATCTTTGTCATCTTTTAATTTGGTTTCTATCTCTTTTCTGCTTAGATACAAAAGTGCTTCAAATCTTTTTGTTGCCATCAAAGAAGCTGGGGTTACAAATATTTGCACGATTTTAGGTAGTAACTCCAACGCTTGCTTGCCTAGGGCGTCTTTGTTTATAGGAACATTTCTTCGCAACACGACTTTTAAATCATTTTTTTCGCATACATTTGTAAAAATATCTATTTGCTCATCATTTTGTAGAAAAATCATGGCAACTGCAAACTGTTTTGGCAAATCAACGCCCAAAAGCTTCGCCTCTTTTTTTAAAAAATCAGTCGGCAAAGAAAACAGTAGCCCACTACCATCTCCACTTTTTCCATCAGCTGCGATTGCACCTCTGTGCATCATTCGCTCTAGTGCAGTTATAGCATCAGTGGTATTTTTATAAGTCGCCTTATTGTTTATATTTGCAAGAAGTCCAAAGCCACAATTATCTTTAAACCCAGTTATGAGATCAATCACTAGTAACCCTTTTTATGTGTATTTATTATGTAAGAGCAGTGAATATACTATAATTTTACTTAGGATTTGATAAATATAGCATCAACAGTGATATAGACTCTTTAAATATCTAATTTATACTTAATATACAATAAAACTTGATATTTATAATTAATTTCGATATTTACCATTATTTTGGTATCATTCGTACATGCAAGGTTACATTATAAATATAAATAAAGCAAAAGATGAAGACTTAATCGTCACAATTTTAACCAAAGAAAAACAATACACAACATACAGATTTTATGGGGCAAGGCACTCTGTTATAAATCTTGGCTATAAAATCGATTTTGAGCTTCAACACTCATATAAATCAAGCATACCTCAATTAAGAAATGTCCTCCACCTAGCAAAAAAATGGAATATCCAAAGAGAAAAGATGTATATCTGGCAGCAATTTATCAAATCTTTTTATACACATTTAAAAGGCATAGAAGATATGGAAAGTTTTTATTTTGATTTACTAGATTTTTCATATGATATTTGGAACGAACAAAGCTCAAAGAGAATAGCTATCGAAAGCTATATAAAGCTACTAGAATTTGAAGGAAGGCTCCATGATGATTTTATCTGTTTTGAATGCGAAAAGAAAATCGAGCAAGAAGTATCTTTTTTAAGAGCATTTCTGCCAGCACACAAACAATGCTCATATACAAATAGCTACGACATCGCACATGCAAAGGAATTGTTTTCAAATAAAAGCACTATGTTTTTTGATGACTCTAAGATAGAAAATCTATGGCAACTTACATGTGAAGGGTTTTAGACA
>JALUMJ010000208.1:1794-6010 GCA_027040375.1 Campylobacteraceae bacterium | reverse complement strand
GGATTATATCTTTTTATGGCTTTTAGAAAATTTGCAATTCGTTTTGAATTATCAGCCACCATAACTACTATAAAATTTTCTCCGCTATCAGCGATAGTTCCGTTATAAGCCTTAAGCATAGCATCAAGACCATTAAAATCTTCATTTATGGATATCTTTACCAATGCCATCTCTTTTTCAACAAATTCAACAGATTCTATAACCTTGTATGTTGGTATTAATTTATGAAGTTGTTTTACGATTTGCTCTAAAACCCTTGCATTTCCACATGTAACTATAGTGAGTCTTGAAAAATCTGTATCAGGAACAGGCGCAACAGTTAAAGAGTCTATATTGTACCCTCTTCCTGCAAATAAGCCTGAAATTCGAGAAAGAACACCATCTTCATTTGTAACTATTACAGATAAAACTCTTCTTATTTCTTCATTTTTTATAGAATTTGCCATGATTTATTCCTTGTGCTCTAAAATCATATTATAAAGTGTTCCACCTGCTGGAACCATCGGAAGAACATCTTCTAATCTATCAACATTAACATCTATTAGACAAACTGCATCACTTTTTACTGCTTCTTTTAATGCTTTTACAAACTCTTCTTTTGTTTCAACTCTAAAGCCTCGTCCACCAAAACTCTCAGCTAATTTTACAAAATCAGGTTGCATCGCACTTAGGTCTGTAGAAGCATATCTTTTATCATAGAAAAATGTCTGCCATTGTCTAACCATGCCTAAAAATCCATTGTTTAAGATGATATTTATAACTGGAATTTTTGATACACTTGCGGTCATCAACTCTTGTATATTCATAAGAATTGAGCCATCTCCGCTTATATTGATAGAAACTTTATTGGGAAATGCTTTTTTCACTCCTAAAGCAGCTGGAAATCCAAATCCCATCGTTCCAAGTCCACCACTTGTGATAAATTGTCTTGGTCTGCTAAAAGGATAAAATTGTGCTGTCCACATTTGGTGTTGTCCAACATCTGTAGAGATTATCGCATCATCTCCTAATATTTTTCCCACTTCTTCAATAACCCATTGAGGTTTTATATTATCTTTATTGTCGTTATATCCTAAAGGGTGAATTTCATCATATCTTTTAAGCAATTCTCTCCAAGATTTATATTTACCTGAGTCAATCTTCTCTTTAGCTAAAGGCAACATATCTGTTAAAACATTTTTCAAATCGCCCACTATAGGAAAATCTATATCTACAATCTTGCCTATGCTACTTGGGTCTATATCTACATGTATAACCTTAGCATGCTTGGCAAATTCACTTAATTTTCCAGTAACTCTATCATCAAATCTTGGTCCAAATGCTATCATAAGGTCAGCTTCACTCATCGCCATATTTGCACTATAACATCCGTGCATACCAACCATACCCATAAGCAAAGGATTTGAGTCTCCCATAACACCTCTTGCCATCAGCGTTTCAACTGCAGGAATCCCACAAAACTCTGCAAATTCTCTTACAAGCTCACTCGCTCCAGAATTAACAGCACCCCCACCAATATACAAGATAGGTCGTTGAGCTTGTGCGATAGCCTCTACTACTTTTTTAATTTGTCTTTTATTACCTTTATAAGTTGGCTTATAAGTTTTCATAGTGATTGTATCAGGATAAGTAAAATCCGCAATCTGCGCCGTAACATCTTTTGGTATATCTACATGTACAGGTCCTGGTCTTCCACTTCTTGCTATATAAAATGCCTCTTTCAATATACGAGGTAAATCTTTTGCATCTTTTACTAGATAATTGTGCTTAACACAAGGCCTACTGATACCAACAGCATCTATCTCTTGAAATGCATCTGTACCAATCATACTGATAGGCACCTGTCCACTGATAACAACCATAGGAACAGAATCTATATAAGCGGTCGCTAGTCCCGTAACTGCATTTGTAAATCCAGGTCCACTAGTTACAAAAGCAACTCCCACTTCTCCACTAGCCCTCGCATAACCATCTGCTGCATGTATAGCAGCTTGTTCGTGTCTTGTCAATATATGCTCAAAATAGTTTTGCTTATATATTTCATCATAAACATTCATGATTGCGCCGCCAGGATAGCCAAAGACAACGCTAACGCTCTCCTTATGCAATGCTTCTACAACCATCTGAGAACCGTTTAAATCCATGACTTCTCCTTTCGTTTTAATTTAGTTTTTATTTTACAATAAAAGGTAATAATTATACCTAAAAAAACTTTAATTATCATTCAAAGCATTTTTTTGCATTTTGTAGTGCTTATTTTACTTGCAAAGCGACAGGGCTACACCTTCTCTAAGTCCATCATCTATCACTATACACTCTTCATATCCGATACCTTGCATCAAATCCACGACTATCAAAATACCAGTTTTTATGAGTTCGCTTCGGTTGGTTCCGCAAAATCTCTCTTGTTCATCTACGCTCATAGAAACAATCAAATCATATGCTTTTTTAAAATCCTCTACATGTAGGACTTTTCCATTGACTTTTTCGTGGTCATATGAGTTATAATCCATGCCTTGCAAAAAAGCACAAACTGTAGTGGGAGTGCCAGCAGTTGCTACTAAAAAGTTTGATTTGGATTGATTTTTTGAAAAAGCCAGTAGCGGTTTTAACTCTTCTTTGATGCCATTTTTTAAATCACTTTTATATCTTTGAGATACATTTAATATCCCAAAAGGAAAGCTTTTTGTTTTTATATTATCATTTTTTATGTAACTGAGTTCGGTTGAGCCTCCACCTAAATCAAACAGAGCAAAATTATCATCTCTTAAACCCTGTTTTTGAAGTGAATTTTTTACACCGTTTATAGTATATCTTGCTTCTTCTTCGCCATCAATTATCTCAAAATCTAATCCAAATTGAGATTTTATTTTTGCCAAAACTTTTGTAGAATTTTTCGCAACTCTAAGTGCTTCAGTCGTTATGCATTTTACTTTGTCACTCTTAAAGTCTATAATCTTTTCAGCATCACTTAAAGCATCAAGTATATTTTTAAGGGACTCATCGCAAATAATACCAGTTTTACTTAAATCTTGCCCAGTTTTTACGATTCGTTCAAACTCTTTTATCCTCGTCTTCGTTTTGCAATCCATCTGAACTATCCTTATGGTATTTGAACCTAAATCGCATCCTATCATCGTCATATACTAAAATACAAAGCTTCTCTATGATGAAGCACTATAGCAGTTGTACTTTGCTCTGGATGGATTTGAAAAGTCTCTCCTAAAATTATCCCAAACTCTTCGGGTTTTAGTAAATCAAATATGACTTTAGAATCACTCAAATCAGGACAAGCAGGATAACCAAAAGAGTATCTGCATCCTTGATATGCTCTCATCTGCACATCTTTTAGTGCGTGTTTTTCATTTTTAGCTATTCCTAAATCCAGTCTTATTTGTTTGTGTGCTACCTCAGCCAAAGCCTCTGCAATCTCTATACTAATCCCGTGGATAAGATGGTACTCTTTAAATCTACCCTGTGCATAAAGTTCTTTTTCATACTCACTAAAACGGCTACCTGCACTTACACATGTAAAGGCTACGATGTCATCTCTCTTACTTGAGAAAAAATCGCTCAAACACCTAAAAGGCTTTCGCTCCTGCCTTGGAAAATCTAAAGTATGAGTAATATCTTCAGGTTTTAGAGGCTGTGTATTTATATCATTTTCACTAAAATATCCCCTTGATTCATCTAGGATATGAAGCTTGTTTTTATCACTTCTACAAGGATAATAACCATATATTACAGTTGGATCAAAAAGTCCTTTTTGCTCAATCTCTAGTTTTAACTTTTCATAAAGTGGCCACAAAACATCATCTCTTTGCTTCTCTTTTTCAGCCTTACTCATGCCTTTTCCACTATATCCCCAAGCACGAGAAAACAGCATCTTGTGGTTTATCCACTCATAGGCTATTTGGCTCACATCAGTATCGAGAACTCTTCTTCCCCAAAAAGGAGGTGTAGGTATATCTATGTCGGAACTTGGCATTTTTATCTGCTCAAATGGAGGCATTTCCACTTTTTTCTTTTTTTCTTTTTTTACCTCGTCACTCACTTTTACTCGTCCAAAGTCAGTATCAAAATTGCCCTTCTCGATACGACTCATAGCTTCTATGCCCTCAAATGCATCTTTACAATAAAATATAGGCCCATCATAAATAGGTCGGCAAAAATCCTCTATAAAATTATCCGTCAATGCAGCTCCTCCAAGAAGTAT
>JALUMJ010000208.1:0-1694 GCA_027040375.1 Campylobacteraceae bacterium | reverse complement strand
TCATCTTGATCAACCTCTTTTATATCTTCAAAATAATCTATAAACTTAAAAAGTGGGTCGCCTTCACTTCTATTGTTAAAAAGCAAATCTTCACAAACTTTTCTCTGTTCGTCATTAATCTTGTGCATTGGAATCGTATTTTTAACATTTACGATAGCCATGCTAAGTCCTGCTTCAACGCAATGATACAAAAAGACAGAGTTGAGGTATTCTCTAGCATTTTTTGCTAATCCAAAAGATATGTTTGAAACACCAAGCACAAAACCAACTTCAGGATGCATCTTGTGAAATTCTCTTATGGCCTCTATCACATCAATAGCCGCCGTAAAATACTCTTCATCGCCACTACCAACAGTAAAAGTCAACAAATCAAAAACCAAATCACGAGAGTCTATGCCGTATTTTTCAGTAGCCAATTCGTAAATTCTCTGGGCTATGCGAATCTTGTCATCTTTTGTTTTAGCCATTCCAACTTCATCTATGGTTAAGCAAACTAAAGCACACCCAAATCTTTTAGCAAGCGAACACACTCTATCAAATTTTTCTATACCATCTTCAAGATTTACGGAGTTTATAATAGGTTTTCCACCTATATGTTTAAGTGCAACTTCAAGTGCATTTATTTGTGTGGTATCGGGCATAAGTGGCAAAGAAATCTTTTGCGTGTATCTGCCGACTACTTCACTCATGTCTTTATTTTCATCTCGTCCAGCAAATCCAACGCTGACATCTATACCGTGAGCCCCACTTCTTACTTGTTGTTGCCCAACTGAAAGCGTGCCTTCATAGTCTTCATTTAGCAGTAACTCTCTAAAAGCTTTTGAACCCGTAGCATTTGAGCGCTCCCCCACTAAAAATGGAGCTGGGTCTTGCTTTATAATTCTCGTCTCAAACAAAGAAGCTAAAGATGTCGGATAGCTACCCTTTGGTTTTTTTGGAACCAATCCTTCTATTTTTTTGGCTAAGGCGAGTATATGTTGTGGTGTTGTTCCGCAACATCCTCCTAGGATGCTCACACCGTCGTATTGTAAAAAACTTTCTTGTATATTTGCAAATTCATCTGGTCCCATAGGATAAAAAGAGTGCCCCCCTCTGTTTTGAGGAAGCCCTGCGTTTGCATGTACGCTTATAGGTTTGCCCCAAACTTCACTTAGGGTTTTTATATGCTTATCTATCTGCTCAGGTCCTGTTCCGCAGTTAAAACCAAGAGAAAATATATCAAATGGCTCCAAAATAGTAGCTATAGTAGTAGCATCTGTTCCTATAAGCATAGTTCCTGAAAGCTCAATTGTAGCAGAAACCATAATCGGAAGTTTTATATCTTCTTCTTCCATGGCGTCACTAATGGCATGTAAGGCAGCTTTTATCTGGAGTGGGTCTTGTGCAGTTTCAATCAAAAACATATCAACCCCACCCTCAATCAAACCAAAAGCAGCCATCTTATAACCATCATACATGTCATCATAACTAATATGCCCAAGAGAAGGCAGTTTCGTACCAGGTCCAAGTGAACCCGCACAAAAACGAGGCTTTTGCGAAGTCTCATACTTTTTACAACTCTCTTTTGCTATTCTAGCACCATCTTTTGCTAGCTCAAGCGTTCGCGAACTTATGCCATAATCATCTAAAACCCAAGGCAATGCCCCAAAAGTATTTGTTTTGATTATATCAGCCCCAGCCTTTAAAAATCCATC
>JALUMJ010000207.1 GCA_027040375.1 Campylobacteraceae bacterium | reverse complement strand
TTCTTTGCAAAACTCATACCATGGAGAAACTATGGGTGCTTTGGCAGTTAGTGATACAGGGCTTTACAAAGATATATATAGTGAAATACTGCTTAAGACAATCCAAGCAAAATCCCCCTCTTTGGTTGATGAAGATGAAGCTATAGATGATATGAGAGAGATTTTTAAAAAGCATAAAGGCAAGATAGCTTCAGTCGTGATAGAACCACTAGTCCAATGCGCAGGAAGTATGAAGATGTATGATGCGAGTTATATCACAAAATTAAGAGCTTTGTGTGATGAATTCGGAGTATTTTTGATAGCTGATGAGATTGCAGTTGGATTTGGTAGAACTGGCAGTATGTTTGCGTGTGAACAAGCTGGGATTAGCCCTGATTTTCTTTGTCTTTCAAAAGGAATTACAGGTGGATATATGCCTCTTTCTGTTGTGCTTTTTACTGATGATATTTATGACGCTTTTTATTGTGATTATGACAAAGGAAAGTCATTTTTAGATTCACATTCATATACAGGAAATACCATAGCATGCGCGGTTGCAAATGCAGTTTTAGATATATTTGAAAATGAAAATATCATAGAAAAAAACAAAAAAAAGATAGCTTTGATGCAAAAGCTAACAAAGCCACTTGAGGGCTTACCAAATGTAAAAGAAGTACGCCAACGAGGAATGATTTGTGCGATTGAACTACAAGGATATGATGCAAAAGAGAGAATTGGTTTAAAATTTTTCCAAGAAGCTTTGAAAGAAGGAATTTACATAAGACCACTTGGCAATATAATTTACTTTATGCCCCCATACATCATAACAAAAAAAGAGATTAAAAAGATGGTGGGAGTGGTTGAAAAGCTTCTACATGTAGTGTAAAATTTTACAACTATTTTCCAGTATAGCAATGGTTTTTGCGATTTGTTGGAGGTCTCGCCCAAACATGTAGATGCCGTAGCCTTTTATGACGATTATATTTGTTTTTTTGTTTCTTAGATGGTTGTAAATCTCAAATTCTGCTCTTTCATACCAGTCTTCAAAAGATTTTGGGTCAAATATCTCTATCTCTTTAAATTCCTTATATCCAAAATAGTCTATGGGTTTTATAGATGTATGGTTTATCGAATATGCAGTGACAAACGGAGGCATTGTATAAGTTATAAATTTTGCTTCGCTTATAAATTTATAGATATTTAAGTGAATATCCGAATCGATGCTTGCTTCATTCCACCTATAGTCTTTTTTTGAATATAGTTTTATAAAATCTTTTGTCTCTAAATTGTCAAATATCGCATTTTTTTTATTTATGATAAATTGGTCTTGTTTGACTCTTGCTGATATAGAACCATGGAAAATACCAAAAAAGTTTTTTCTAAACATAGAAAGAGCGACACTTTTCATCTCATTTTTTATAAATTCGTGCATAGTTCAACCTTTATTTACCCAATATTTGGTATTATATCGAAAAACACTACAAGGTGGCATAAGTTGAAAATTCCGCATATTCCTGTTTTGTTAGATGAGGTAAAAGCTACATTTGAAGATATAAAAGATGGATATATCGTGGATTGTACTGTTGGATATGGTGGGCATAGTGAGGCGTTGTTGGAGCAAAATAGCGATATAAAACTCATCTGTTGCGACCAAGATATGACAGCTATTGATTTTAGTAAAAAAAGACTTGAAAGATTTAAAGATAGGATTATATTTGAAAACGCTAGATTTTCTTCGGTGGTTTCAAAATACTCCAACTTACCTATACGAGGGATTTTCGCAGATATCGGAGTATCTTCATTGCAATTAGATGACGAAAGTAGAGGTTTTGGATTTAATAGTGATTCGCTAGACATGAGAATGGATAAAAATAACTCTTTAAGTGCTTATGAGGTAGTAAATAACTATTCAAAACAAGAGTTAGAGGATATATTAAGAGATTTTGGCGAAGTTCGAGATTTTAAAAGGGCCGCAAAGATTATATGCGATGCAAGAGAAAATCAAAAGATTAAAAGCTCACGAGAATTGACCAAGATTTTTAAAAAATTTCCATCTAAAAAAGGTATAAATCCTGCTACTTTAGTATTTCAAGCCATTAGGATTGAAGTAAATGATGAATTAGGCGAGCTAGCTACTCTTTTAAAAGCGATAGAAAAATCAAAACTAAAGGACTGCACAGTTGCTATCATCTCTTTTCACTCTTTGGAAGACAGAATCGTCAAGAGAGTTTTTAAAGAATTTGCAAAGAATTGTATCTGTCCAAGTGGCGTGATGAAGTGTACATGTGGGAATAATCACTCTCTTGGTAAAATAATCACTAAAAAGCCAATTGTTCCATCAAAAAAAGAGATAAAAATAAATCCAAGAAGCAGAAGTTCAAAGATGAGAGTGTTCAAGCTGATATGAGTGGGAAAAGTCAACTTTTAAATGAATTAGACAAAGAAAACAAAAAAGAGCGTAATCTTGATTTCAAACTTTTGGTTATGGTATATCTAAGTATATTTATAGCCCTAGTTGTGCTTTTGCCAAAAATATATATCAAAAATGAGATATATTATATAAGCCGAGACATAGGCAAACTCTCAAGTGAGTATTCGGTACTCAAAGAAGAAAATCGATTTTTAAAGCAAAAAGTAGAATATATAAAATTTAAAAATCAAGTGTTAGATACGGTATTTTAAGTGTGCTCTTAATCAAAAACTAATTTTAAATCGGTATAATTATCCGTATAATTATAATGATGATAACAAAGGATAAAAAATGGTAGCCTATTCACAAAACGAATTAGCATCATCAACTGATATATCAAAACAATTTGGGCATTATCTTTCAAGTGTTTCAAATGGTATGGTTGAGAAATTAGCAATTTTAAAAAATAACAAAATTGAAGCGGTGATGATACCCACTGCTATTTATGAAAGTTTAATGAATCTGCTTGATGAAAAAGAGGATATTGAAATTTTAAAAACCATAGAAAAAAGGTTAGCAACACCGAAAAAAGAGTATCTCGATGGTAATGAAGTTTTAAAAGAATTAAATCTGTCTTTGGATGATTGATGTATGGCTTTAAATTTCATCCAGAGGCTAAAAAAGAGTTAAAAAAGTTAAATAACTCAATTCAAATTTTATTTACGAAAAAATTAAAACAGATTTTAAATACACCAGAACTCGGAGTTAAACTAGGAAATAAAAATAATCTCAAATTAACTGGATTCAAAAAAGTATATTTTAACAATAAAAGACATAGAATAGTTTATAAAATTATTGAAGATAAAGTTATGATTTACATCATAGCAGTAGGAAAAAGAGAAGAGATGAATGTCTATAAAAAAGCCCATAGCAGGGCAAATCAAATTAGAAAATAGAAATGCGCAATATGAGCCTTATCAAAAAATTTATAACATTTGCGGTTGAAAAATCAATTTTAAATCATATCTTTTTACTTTTTATGATTGTATTGGCAATTTTTTCTTATCAAAAAATTCCAAAAGAGATTTTTCCACCATCAAATTTAGAGACCATATCTATCACAGGTTTTTATGCGGGTTCTAGCCCTGATTTGCTTGATAAGATTGCAGTAAAGCCTTTAGAAGATGATTTGAAAAATTTAAATGATGCTAGTAGAATTGAAAGTAGTGTTAAAAATGGATTTTTTAAGATACTTGTGTATTTGCGAGAAGGTACAAATCAGGCAGAAACTCTAAATGATGTAAAAGATATCATCTCTTCTGCAAGAAAAGATTTTCCAAGTGATATGGATGAGCCAGTTGCTAAAATTTTAAAGACTTCTTATCCACTTGTAACCATAGCTATCGCCTCAAATGCCCCAAAAAGCAAGATGCTCGATGTTGCAGATGAGTTAAAAACTAAACTTTCAAAGATAAAAAACTTAAGTGATATAAGCATAAGAGGGGATTCGAATAAAGAGCTTTTGCTAAAAATCGATGAAAACAAACTTTTAGCATACGGTTTAAATGCAAATGAAGTTGCATCAAAGCTAAGTTCTATCAGCAGTATATATCCTATCGGACTTATCAAACAAAGAGGTGGGCATCTTTTTGTTAGCACTATTGCAGGCGTTAAGGAGCTGAAAAAACTAAAAAATATGCCACTTGTCATATCGGGCAAAACTATAAGATTAAAAGATATAGTTAGTGCCAATTTTCAATTAGCTGACCCAGTTGAGATTTCACATTTTAATGGCAGGCCAAATATATCGATAAATATGAATAAAGCCAAAGAAGGCAATGCCATCACTTTGGTAAAAGATGTTAAAAAAGTTTTAAAAGAGTTTAAGAAAAAATATAAAAATTATGATTTTGAGGTTTATACTGATACTTCTATTTGGATTAGAAATCGTCTAAATACTGTTATCTCAAATATCATCTTTGGGTTGATTTTGGTTTCTCTTTCTGTTTATATTTTTATCAGTGGCAGAATCGCTTTTATAGTCGGTCTTGGCATCCCTGTTAGTTTTTTCATCGGTTTAATCGCGATGCAAATGGGAGGATATAGTTTAAATATGCTTTCACTTTTAGGAGCATTAATCGCTCTTGGAATGCTTGTTGATGAAGCCATAGTTGTGGCAGAAAATATCTATAAACATTTAGAGCGAGGTGAGAGTCCAAAGGTCGCAGCCATAAATGGTGCATCTGAAATGTTCCCAGCAGTTCTTACCGCCACTTCTACTACTATCTTTGCTTTTTTACCGCTTCTTATCATGTCTGGAGATATGGGTGTTTTTATGAAAGTGATACCTATAGTTATATCAATTTTGCTCTTAAGTTCTCTTTTTGAAGCATTTTTCTTTTTGCCTCTACATGCAAAGGACTTTTTAAAAGCTAAAAATAAAAAGCAAAAAAATGAATCATGGTGGAATAGCTGGAATCAGAGATATAAAATCATCATCTCTTTTTTACTTAAATACAAAAAAAGTGCTATCGTTGTCTTTTTGATATTTGATTTGGGCTTGAGTTTTTATCTTTTCAACAGAACAAGCTTTCAGCTTTTTCCTGATTTTGATAATACTCAGATATATATTAGTGGAAAAGTAAATGTGAATTATAAATTGCAAGAGACGCAAGCGTTGGTCACAAAAGTTGAAAAAGTATTGCTTAAAAAATTGCCAAAGAGTGAAGTATCTTCTGTGACATCGATATCTGGTTTTATGTTAGATGCCAAATTTCAACCACATTTGGCTGAAAATAACTTTCATATTTTTATAAATCTACACGAACGAAAACCAGAGAATTTTTACAATAAATACATAAATCCTTACCTTTCTCCGGCATATGATGGAAGTGACATGAAAAGAGTTGAAAGTGCAAGAGAGCTTTTAAAAGAGATAAAAAAATATACAAAGCCCTTTGAAAATAGTCCAAATTTCAATGAATTCAAGGTTATAGTTCCAGGAGCGGGCATCGTAAAGAGTGATGTTGAACTAGCTTTTAGTGCAAAAGACGATGAAAAAGTAAAAAATGCTCTACATGTAATAGAAAAAAAGATGAAAAGCATAAAAGGCGTCTTTAATGTAAGTGATGACAAAGAAGAGGGTGCAAAAGAGTTAAAATTAAAGATAAACGAATACGGATTTGTATTAGGATTTAGCGAACGAGGTATAGCTTCGCTTCTTAGACCTTATTTTTTCGCATCAGATGTAAATAAAATGACTTACAACAAAGAGTTGATAGATATAGTCACTCAAGAGTTAAACAAAGACAAGCTTGAATCTTTGAAATCTTTTTATGTGGATATTCCAGGTAGTCTTAAGAAAGTAAGATTGCAAGATATCGTTGATTTTGAGTATAAAAAAAGTGATGCAAATATATATAAAAACGAAGGCGTAAGGGTCAGCACCGTTTATGCCTCTTTACATAAAAATCAGATGACTTCATCAAAGCTTTTGAAAGAGTTAAAACCATTGTTTGCAAAAATAAGAAAAAATGGAGTTACTATAAATATCAAGGGTGAAGAGAAGGAAAACAAGCAGATACAAAAAGAGATGGCAGAAGCTGGAATTATAGCTGTGTTTTTGATTTTTATAGCTTTGGTTTGGATGTTTGATTCTATCACGCTTTCTCTCGTCGTCCTTTCCACTATTCCGCTTTCACTTCTTGGAGTATTGATTGGGCATCTAGTGATGGATATGAACCTAACAATGCCTTCACTTT
>JALUMJ010000206.1 GCA_027040375.1 Campylobacteraceae bacterium | reverse complement strand
TTCCATCAACTTGGAATGCTGGTCCTAAAGATGCAAAAGGTGTTAGAGGACCTTATGAAGAGTCACTAGTAGGTCTAAAGATAGAAGACCTTTCACAACCGCTTGAAATCATCAGAGTTATTCACTCGTTTGACCCTTGCATCGCATGTGCCGTGCATATGATGGATACAAAAGGAAATGAATTAAGTGAGTATAAAGTGGATTTAAGTTGTTTTTGTTAAGGAGCAATTATGGGAAAATTTAAAGATTTATTTGTTAAAAGACATACAGAGTTCTCACCATTTTACAGATGGCAGCATTGGATAAGATTTTTTTCTATTATCTTTTTAATAGGAAGTGGTTTTTATATAGCTTATCCATTTTTATCACCGGAAATTGATCCAAATCCAACAGGATTTTTGTATGCAGAAGGAAGGACATTTCATGAAATAGCAGGTTTTATCATGATATCTATGTTTATTGGAAAATTATATTACTTCTTTTTTGTGAAATCAGATAGAGATGAGATGAGGTCTTTTAAGGATTTGTTTAGTGTTAAAAAATGGATGAAGCAAATTGGATACTACCTTTTGATTACTAAACATCCTGTGCTGAGTGGAGCTTATAATGTGCTACAACTCGTAGCATATTTGGCTCTATATGTTATGTTGACATTTTTAATCATAACAGGGCTTATCTTGTATATGCATGTTTATCATGATAGCTTTTTGGCTTTTTTAAATATGCCATTAACATATCTTGAAGTTATGTTTGGTGGACTTGCAAATGTTAGAGAAATACATCATATCTTGACTTGGGGTCTCATAGTGTTTATTATAGCCCATGTTTACATGTCTGTATTTAATGCCATATACGGAAAAGAGGGTACGATAGATGCAATAGTAAGCGGATACAAATGGGAAATTCCAGAGTCTGAAAAGTAATCATGAAAATTTTAGTTCTTGGAATTGGCAATGTGATGTTCTCCGACGAAGGTGTTGGCGTTCATCTATGCCATCTTTTGGAAGAAAAATATAAGTTTATCTCAAAAGAACATTCGCTTGATTTTATAGATGGTGGGACATTGGCCGAAAGGCTGATTCCCATCATCTCGCAATATGATTATCTACTTGTTTTTGATTGTGTTGATGCAAATGACGGTAAAATTGGAGATGTTTACTTTTTTGATTTTGAAAATATTCCAGATTCTATATCATTTCAGGGTAGCGCACACGAAGTTGAAATGCTTCAAACTCTAACCATGATGGATATGGTAGGTGATAGACCGCCAACTAAAATAATCGGAATTATACCCGAAGTTGTAAGTATTACAACGCTAAGCATGAGTGAAGCAGTTAAAAAAGGCAGTGAGCTTATGGAGAAGATATTTCTTAAGCATGTAAAAGAGCTTGGGTTTAGATATAAAACAAAAAAAGATACAGATATACAAAGCGTGGCTGATGTTGCCTGCACACAATTTAAATAAGTGAGAGAAAATGATATTAGCATATGAATTTGAGTATGTTTCAAAAAATTTGGTATTAGAAAATTTTTTAAAAGTGATTAGTGAAGATCTTGGTGTAAAATATACAATTTGTGAAAAAGACAATATCACAACACTATATATAGATGAAGACGAACAGAAACAACACTCTTTTGCGGAGTATCTTTCGTCTAATCTCCCTGTGTCTATTTTCTTAAAATCTTCTAATGCCAAAGTCGTAAATAGCATCGAAGGCAAAGAGCTAGATTTTACAAATACTCCCATCTCTTTACCTTTTACTAAAAGAGCAATAGAAGCAGCAAAAGATTCTGATTCTTTTTATTTTTTCAGCCCTTATGCTCCAAATGAAATTGGAGTCACTAGTTTAGATAAAGATATAACACTTACACTCAAAAGTGCAGATGGCGTTAAAACAGCAAATAACCCTGAAGCATACCATGATATATATATTGATGTAGCAAATGCTATAAAAAAAGGTGAAAAAGTTAAGATAAAAACACCAAATGGATTTTTTACATTTTTTAAAATTGATAATGAAAATTTAAAAAATCTGGAGGAATTTGAGATAATACCCACAGATTTATCGATTGTTCAAAAGATGGTAAATTTGAGAGAAAACGAACTTGTGGCTCTTGCATCTCTTGAAAAACCCATCATAAAAGCTAAAGTAAATATGGTTTACGAGTCAAAAAAGATACTACCAGTAGATAGGGTAAAAATACGCAAAGCAAATACTATATTTTTGGAATTTATTTGTGAAGAACTTTATGATATGGGTATAGAGTTTATCGCCAAAAGTAGTAGTGAAGTTTCTTATTCTTGTTTTATGGATTATAATGTAAATTTATCAGAAATTCCTGATATTGAGATTTCAGTTTTAGAAAATGGTGAAATCTTTGTGCTTAAGAGCGACGAATATGCCTCAAATGAGACAAAACAGGGGCTAGATAAAATTAAAAAAGGATACACTAGACAATTTGCTTCAATCTTAAAAGAGAGAAATTTATTTGACAATAAGACAGGTTTTTTCTATTTTAGTAAAAAATATAATGACAAGATAGCCTATCATGACTCTAAAGAAGAGATTCTTCCTTTGGTAAATTTTCCAACATTTTCTTCGGTAGAAGAGATATTTGAAACTATTGCAAGGCAGGATGAGGGCGGAAAAAAATTGGTAGAAAATTATAAAAAAACTTTTTCTAATGTTTGCAAAATGATAAAAAGCATCAATATTCCCAAAAAAGTACCAAATAATCTTTATAGTATATTTGCATTTACATCTTTGATAGTAGGCTTTTCAAATGATTATAAAATGGCAGCTGAAAAACTCATAAAAAATGCAGAAGATTTCGGAGGTGCAAAAGGCGTAAGAATCGACTATCGTCTTCAAGATGACGATAAGCTTTATTCTGATTTCAATTCATACAAACTAATAAGAAGCGCCATGAGTTTTAAACTTGCTGGTACAGATGATATGACTTTGAGTTTTGGCATAATTGAGAGTTTGTCTTATTTTGTATCTGACTATGCTGATGCCCTGAAAGAGACTTTAAGTTGTGATAAAATTGCACTAGGAGGCTCAATCTTTGGGTATCCAAAAATTTCTGAACTTATAGCTAAAAATCTTTTGCCTAATCACAATATATATTTTAATCAAGAATTGCCCATAGACAATCTTTAGTTTTAAAATATCTACTTTAAATGATATAATATCAAAAAAATAAAGGAAGATGCTTTTGAAACATCTTATAAATACAAGAGATTTTACTTTAAAAGAGATTGATGAACTTTGCCTTAGGGCAGAAGAATTTTTGGATAACAAACAAAGAGATATACTTAGTGGGCGTATGATTATCACTATATTTTTTGAAAACTCAACTAGGACTAGAAGTAGTTTTGAGATTGCAGCGAAAAGATTGGGTGCTAGCGTTGTTAGCTTGGATGTTTCAAAAAGTTCATCTAGCAAAGGCGAGACACTGCTAGATACGGCTGCAAATCTTGATGCTATGGGGCCAGATGCTATCGTTGTAAGACATATGCGTGCCGGTGTTCCACATATACTCTCCAAGCATGTAAATTGTCCGATTATCAATGGAGGAGATGGTTCTCACGCTCATCCGACGCAAGCCTTGCTTGATTTTTTTACTATAAAACAGCATTTTAACAACAACATTTCAGGTAAAAAGATAGCAATAGTCGGAGATATCAAAAACTCTCGTGTGGCAAATAGCAATATAGAGCTTTTAAATCGTGCAGGATTAGAAGTTATACTCGTAGCTCCTCCTCATTTTTTGCCACAAACTCATTTAAGAGTTTCAAATAATATAAAAGAAGTGATAGACGAAGTAGATATAATCATGAGTTTGCGAACGCAAACTGAAAGACATACAAATCAGATTTATGCTTCACTAAAAGATTACGCTGAGGATTTTTGCATCACTTTAGATTTGATGGGTGAGCGAAATATTCTGTTGCTTCATCCCGGACCAGTCCACAGAAATGTAGATATAGATGATGTGATGATGGAAGATCCTAGATGCAAAGTTCTAGAACAAGTCAAAAATGGAGTGGCTATTAGGATGGCAGTTTTAGAGAAACTTATTGATGTATGATGCAAAAATTTGCTATAATGAATTTTAAATTATTAAAAAAAGGAACATTAGATGTTGCACGATGCACTAAGTGACGCCAAGTTTTGTGAGATTATGAATGACCATATTGTGGATATTCTTGATTACTTATTAGAAAAAGGTATAAATTTTTCCATACTTACCAATGTAAATGAGGTGAATTTTAATCCAGAGCTTCCTAGCCAAATCAAAGACTCTTTTAAGCCAATTACAATGTTTGTTTTGGCTGGATATACATTTGAAAGTGTAGCTGTAGATGAAGAAAATATTAGTTTTGAAGCTGGGTTTGGTCATGAAAATTTTGGTTCTTTAGTTACAACTCCGCTGTTATCAATACTTCAGATTATCGTAGAAGATACACCTATTTTTATAAATTTAAGCATATCTACAAGCGTAAAACAAGAGAAGAAGCAAGAAAAAGGGGTTAAAAAATCTATGGAAGCATTACTTTCTAACCCTGAGAATGAAAAATTATTGAAAAATCCTAAAAGCTAGATCTTTCACGCTTTTTTCTCGAAAAGTCCCACTTTTTGTGGCTTTAGGGGTTTGTAGGGACGAGGAGTCCCTGCCACTATAATGGGCTTTGCCCATTATGGCGTGTAAAGATAGTTAGACTCTTTTTCTGTTTAAGAGATAATTAACGATGCTATCTATGATAGCGTCATGCTTTCTTTCTTTTAAGTAAGTGAGATATAAAGTTCTTGATAGCTTATGTCCTTTAATTCTAGAATAATGCAACTGACCACTTTCAATCTCATCTTTAATCATATATTTTGATATAAAAGAAACTGTTGGTGTGTCTAGTTCAGGAGCTTTTAGCACCATCTGTTTGACAGCAGTAGAACCAGTAACTACACTTCTTAGATCAAAAGTTTTACAATCAATCCCCATAGCATCAAATGCTACTTGTGTGATTTTTCTCGTGTGCGATGTTTCTTCTCTGCAAATCCAATGAAAATTATATAAATCTTCTTTTTTAACTAATTTTGGTAAAGGAGATTTACTTACCAAAAAGAGCTCATCTTCAATCCACTCTCTAAAAATCAAGTCATCATTAAAAACAGGTGTTTCCAATATAGCAAAATCCACCTTTTTTTCCATCAATTCTTGTGTGATATTCTTAGAATCAGCAATTTTCAACATAACTTCATTGCTTATCTCTTCTTGTATCTTATTTAATATTCCAGGCAAGATATAGTTACCAACCATCGTTGAGGCTCCTAGTATAAAAACTATATCTTTATTTAAAAGCTTTATCATCTCTTTTTCAGAATTAACTATGCATTTGTCAAGTTTTATAGCGATTTTGTGTAATTCTTCGCCTATTTTTGTGAGCCTTATACCATTTTTCTTTCTATCTACAATTTTGCCATCTATATAATCTTCTAAAAGCTTTATCTGCTGTGTAACTGCGGGTTGAGAAATACCTAGTTTTTTTGAAGCCTTTGAGAAACTTTTTTCTCTAACAACAGTTAAAAATGTTTCCATCTTGGTAAAATCTTTTAACATTAAATCTCCTCAAAATATATTATTTTTTATTTATTATAACTAAAAATAATAACTTATACAATAGCAATTTGTATAAAATTTGCAAGATTAATAAATTTTTTGATATAATAGATATAATAACTCAATAGAAAGCAGAAAATGAATAAAATACTAAGTGAATTAAACGAGGCACAAAGAGATGCTGTAAAGCACATAGATGGACCGCTACTTATACTCGCAGGAGCAGGAAGTGGAAAAACAAAAACCATAACTACTAGAGTTGCATATTTGATTTCACTTGGGATTGACCCCGCTAGTATATTGACGCTAACATTTACAAATAAAGCAGCTAGCGAGATGCGAGAGAGAGCCCTTTCTTTGATAGAGTCAGTAAATTATCCACCCACTCTTTGTACTTTTCATAAGTTTGGTCTTCTATTTTTAAAATTTAATATAAATAAATTAGGTAGAAACAATAACTTTGTAGTGATTGACACAGATGATAAAAAAAGAATCATAAAAAGTTTTGGAATTGATTTGCCTATCTCTATGATAGCAAGCGAAATAT
>JALUMJ010000205.1 GCA_027040375.1 Campylobacteraceae bacterium | reverse complement strand
AGTGAAGAGTTAAGTCCAGCTGGAAATATTTCCAAAGAGGCTCATAGAAAAAATGTTAAATTTTTAGATATAATGCGAAAAAATTTAGTAAAATTAAAAAAGGCTATGGATTGCCAGTGAAATTTATTGATGATGTGATAGAAGTTAAAAATCTCAACTATCAAACCTATATAGAAGACATCTCTTTTAGCATTAAAAGAGGTGATTATGTCGCCATAATTGGTCCTAATGGGGGTGGTAAAAGTACCCTTATTAGACTAATTTTAGGACTTATCACTCCAACAAGCGGAAAAGTAAAACTTTTTGGCAAAGATAGAATAAACTTTAAAAATAACTCCAAAATCGGATATGTTCCTCAAGGCGTTACGAAAAATGACTCAAGTTTTCCAATTACTGTTTATGAAGTCATAAAACTTGGATTTGCCCATAAAAGTTCACTTTTTAGTTCTATCAGTCAAGAAGATAGAGAGTACATTGAGTTTATCATGGATAAGGTAGGCGTAACTGATTTGAAAAACAGGCTTATCTCCGAGCTTTCAGGAGGTCAGCGACAAAGGGTTATGATAGCAAGAGCTCTTATAAGCAAACCAGATATTTTGATATTGGATGAGCCAAATACAGGTGTTGATACCAATTCGCAAAAAATATTTTACGATTTTTTAAAAGAGTTAAATCAAAAAGACAATATCACGATACTCTTTATCACTCACGATTTAGAAGTGATTGTTGATGATGTAACAAATGTGCTTTGTATCAATCGCTCTTTGCTCTCTTATAAAGATAAAAATGAAGTATTGCAGTGCAACACCATGAGTGAATTATATGGAATCGATGCACATGTAGTACATCACAACCACTAAGGAAAATCATGGAAATATTTCAATACGATTTTATGATAAGAGCGTTTATAGCGGGGATTTTTATAGCTATATTGGCTTCATCTTTAGGTATGTTTGTTGTAGTCAGAAGATACTCTATGCTCTCAGATGCACTAGCACATATCTCGCTTTTAGGTGTTGCTTTTGGATTTTTATTTAGTATCTCTACAACATGGAGTGCGATTGTTACGGCGGTTATAATCTCTTGGCTTATAGAATATTTACGAAGAAATTACAATATATACTCAGACTCTCTTTTGGCCATATTTTTAACAGGTTCACTCTCTTTGGCTATCATTATCATATCTCTCTCGCACTCATTTAATGTATCCTTGTTTAACTATCTGTTTGGCTCAATCGTTGCGGTAAGCACTAATGATATCTATATTATCTCCTCTTTTGGAATTTTAAGTGTGTTGTTGATTGCAAACTTTTATCAAAAACTTTTGTTTGTAGCTTTTGACGAAGATGTGGCTTTTACAACTGGGATAAACACGAGTTTTCTAAATTATCTTCTAGTATCTTTAGTGGCTATAACGATAGGTTTGTCTATTAAAATCGTCGGGGCATTGCTTATCGGAGCATTGATGATAATCCCCGTTATCTCAGCGATGCAATACGGAAAAAGTTTTTTAAAGACAGCTGTTTTAGCTATTATATTTTCCATTACTTCTGTTGTTTTAGGCTTAATTGTCTCCTTTTATGTATCTATTCCAAGTGGTGCAACTATTGTTGTTATGTCACTTTTAATATTTATATCTAGTTTATTTAAAAATAAGATTTTTGCATAAAATCATCTTTTTATCTTTTTTTTAGTATAATACTTGACTTTAAAATAAGGAATGATGCTTTATGCAAATATATGAGTTTCTAAAAAAGTTTTTATTTTTGTTTAGTCCTGAAAATGCGCATAGGATTGCTGAGTTTACTTTTAAGTTTTTTTCTAATTATATGCAATTTGTTACATCTATATTGGCTAGCAATTTTTTTGTTACAGATAAAAAACTTGAACAAGAACTTTTGGGTGTAACTTTTTTAAATCCTATTGGACTTGCTGCTGGATTTGATAAAAATGCAACCATGGTAAAAATGCTCACAGCTTTAGGATTTGGGCATATAGAGTTTGGAACGATAACCCCTCTTCCTCAATCTGGCAATGCAAAGCCTAGATTATTTCGATTTATAGAGGAGCAGAGCCTTCAAAATGCTATGGGATTTAACAATGACGGTATGACAAAGATATCAAACAGGATAAAAAAGATATATCCGTTTGCTACTCCTATCGGTGCAAATATAGGAAAAAATAAAATCACTTCGCAAGACAATGCTTTGAGCGATTATAAAGTGCTTATGGAGTCGTTTAAAGATTTGAGCGATTATATGGTTATAAATATATCTTCTCCAAATACCCCAGGATTAAGGGACTTGCAAAATGAAAATTTTATAAAAGAGCTTTTTATTTTAGCGAAAAGCATAAGCCAGAAGCCTGTCTTGTTGAAAATTGCACCAGATTTAGAAATCCAAGATGCTTTGGATATTTGCAAAGTCGCTATAGACAATGGAGCTAGTGGGATAATAGCCACAAATACAACGATAGACTATACGCTTTTAAAAAATGCAAAAGATTTTGGTGGGATTAGTGGCAAAGTGTTAAAGCAAAAGAGTTTTGAATTATTTGAAGAGATAGCAAAAGAGTTTTTTGGTAAAACTATTTTAATCTCAGTTGGTGGGATAGATAGTGCGGAAGAAGCATACAAAAGATTAAAAGCAGGTGCAAGTTTGGTTCAGATATATAGTTCATTTATATTTGGAGGACCTATGCTGGTTAGAGACATCAACAAAGGCATTATAAAGCTCATGCAAGAAGATAATGTTCATCATATGAGCGAAATCATAGGAAAAGATAGAAAATGAGATATTTATACTTAATTTTGATATTAACAGGAGTTTTAATGGCTAATTCATTGCCAAAATATTACACAAAAACATTAGAAAATGGATTGCAAATAGTTGCAATTCCTATGAAAAATGGAAGTGATGTTATCACAACGGATATAATCTATAAAGTAGGAAGTAGAAATGAAATCATGGGTAAAAGCGGCATAGCTCATATGCTTGAGCACATGAATTTTAAATCAACAAAAAACCTAAAAGCTGGTGAATTTGATAGGATAGTGAAAGGATTTGGCGGAGTTAATAATGCTTCTACTGGATTTGATTTTACACATTATTTTATAAAAAGTTCTAGCGAAAATATAGGAAAATCTTTAAAGCTTTTTGCTGAACTCATGGAAAATCTAAAGCTTAGCGATAAAGAGTTTCAGCCTGAGCGAAAAGTTGTGATGGAAGAGCGAAGATGGAGAACTGATAATTCGCCTACTGGGTATCTTTACTTTAGGCTTTTTAATAACGCTTTTACATATCATCCATATCATTGGACTCCTATAGGATTTAAAGATGATATAAAAAACTGGAGCATCAAAGATATACGAGATTTTCATAAAAAGTATTATAGACCAAATAATGCTATCGTGATAGTCGCAGGTGATATAAAAGCAGATACTGTTTTTAAAGATGCTACAAAGTATTTTGCTCATATTAAAAATTCCAAAGTAAATATCCAGAAAAATCATCAGATAGAACCTGTGCAAGATGGAGCAAAAACAGTAGAAATCAAAAAAGATAGTGAAGTGGAGATGGTGGCTATTGCTTATAAAATTCCTGCTTTTGATGACCCTGACCAAGTGGCACTTTCGGCTTTGAGCGAGCTTTTAAGTAGTGGTAAAAGCAGTAAGCTTCAAGCCTTGCTTGTGGATAAGAAAAAGATGGTAAATCAAGTTTATGCTTATAATATGGAGCAAAAAGACCCTTCTATCTTTCTGTTTTTAGCCGTTTGCAATCCAGGTGTAAAGGCCGAAGATGTACAAAGTGAGATTTTAGGTTTGATTAAAAGAGTTAAGGATGGCGATATAAGCGATAAAGAGGTAGAAAAAGTTAAAACAAATACCAAATCAGACTTTATATTTTCTATGGAAAGTTCATCTTCGCTTGCAAATCTATTTGGCTCGTATTTTGCAAGAGGTGATATAAAACCTTTGGAAGAGTATGAAAACAGGATAAACAAATTAACAAAAGAAGATATAATAAATGTTGCCAAAAAGTATTTGGTAAGCGCACATTCAACAACAGTAATACTAAAAAAGGATTTCAAATGACAAAAAGTTTAAAAGGAGCTATGACAGCTTTGATTACACCTTTTAAAAAAGGTAAATTAGATGAAGAGCAATATGCAAAACTTATAAAAAGACAAATCAACAACAATATAGATGTAGTCGTACCAGTAGGCACTACAGGCGAGAGTGCTACTTTAAACCATGAAGAGCATAAAAGATGTATCGAAATTGCAGTCGATACATGTAAGGGTTCAAACGCTAAAGTTATAGCTGGGGCTGGAAGTAACGCTACACATGAAGCCGTAGATTTAGCAAAATTTGCACAAAAACACGGAGCTGATGGCATACTTTCTGTTACTCCATACTACAACAAGCCTATGCAAGAAGGATTATATCAGCATTATAAAGCTTTAGCAAACAGTGTAGAGATTCCAGTGCTACTTTATAATGTTCCAGGAAGAACTGCTTGTGATTTGTTGCCTGAGACTGTTTATAGATTGTTTAATGATTGTGAAAATATATATGGCGTAAAAGAAGCAACTGGTTCAATCGAGAGATGTGTTGATCTGCTAGCACATGAACCAAATCTAACTGTAGTAAGTGGAGATGACGCCATCAACTACCCTATTCTTTCAAATGGCGGAAGTGGCGTTATATCTGTTACTTCAAACTTATTGCCTGACCAAACTGCAAAATTAACGCATCTTGCATTAGAGGGAGATTTCCATGGAGCAAAAGCTATAAATGATGCTCTTTATGAGATGAACAAAATACTATTTTGCGAAAGTAATCCTATACCAATAAAAGCGGCCATGTATATCGCTGGACTTTTGGAAACGCTAGAATATAGATTGCCTTTAACCGCACCTAGTAGTGAACACATGAAAAAGATAGAAGAAGTTATAAAAAAATATGCGATACAAGGTTTGTAGATGAAATTATCTGATATAGAGGGAAAAACACTTGTTATAAGTGGAGGAACAAGGGGAATTGGAAAGGCGATTGTGCATGAATTTGCTACAAATGGCGCAAATATTGCTTTTACATATAACTCAAATGAAGAGTTAGCAAAAGAGCAGGTAAAAGAGCTAGAAGCAACATACGGTATAAAAGCTAGAGCATATCCTCTGAATATTTTAGAGCCTTTAACGTATAAAGATCTTTTTAAAAAAATAGATGAAGATTTTGATAGAGTTGATTTTTTCATTTCAAATGCTATTATCTCTGGTCGCGCAGTTGTTGGTGGATATACAAAATTTATGAGATTAAAACCAAAAGGAATCAACAATATCTTTACTGCCACCGTAAATGCTTTTGTGGTAGGCGCTCAAGAAGCAGCCAAGAGAATGGAAAAAGTAGGAGGGGGAAGTATAATCTCTTTATCTTCTACTGGAAACTTAGTGCACATTGACAATTACGCAGGTCATGGAACTGCTAAAGCAGCAGTTGAGACTATGGTAAAATACGCCGCAACTGAACTTGGAGAGCTAGGAATTAGAGTAAATGTCATAAGTGGTGGACCTATAGAGACTGACGCACTAAGAGCTTTTACAAATTATGAAGAAGTCAAAGCAAAAACAGCTGAGCTATCGCCTTTAAATCGCATGGGTAAACCTCAAGATATGGCTGGCGCAGCACTTTTTTTATGCTCAGATAAAGCATCATGGATAACAGGACACACGCTTTTGATTGATGGCGGTACAACATTTAGATGATATATAACCTTCCAAATATTTTAGCACTTCTACGAATTGCTATGGCACCTCTTATGTATATATTTTTAGTAAATAGAGATAGCTCTTTTTTTTATGGCATAGATAAATCTTGGCTTGATTATTTTGCCGCACTTTTATTTGTGCTTGCAAGTACGACTGATTTTTTTGATGGTTTTATCGCACGAGCTTGGAATCAAAAAACAGAGCTCGGAGCTATATTGGATCCTCTAGCAGATAAGATGCTAGTCCTTGCAGCATTTTTGGGGCTTATGATAATGGGCAGAGCAAATCCGTGGGCAATTTACCTGATCCTCACAAGAGAATTTTTTATAACTGGTATCAGAGTGGCAGCGGCTAGCAAAAACTTAAATGTTTCAGCATCAATGTCAGGCAAAGTAAAAACAGTCATGCAAATGTTTGCGATTGGTTTTCTTATGATGGATTGGCCTTATGCAAATGCTCTTCTTTGGTTTGCAGTT
>JALUMJ010000204.1 GCA_027040375.1 Campylobacteraceae bacterium | reverse complement strand
CTAAAAATTTATCAAAGGAAGTTAAAATGGAAAAAAACGGTGTTCAAGTTTGTAATGTTTGCTTAAAACCTAGCAATGACGGTCAAAAAAGAGTTTATGTAAAAGCTATATGTGGTGACGAAGAGGTGTATGTTTGTACAGCTTGTTTACCAACTGTAATTCACGAAAGTGCAAATGCTGTAAAAACTAATGAAGAAGTTGAAAAAGCTTTAAATCTTTAAAATGTTAACGGAGAGTTTAAACTCTCCGTTAAAACACTATCTATTCTACTTCGTTAGAATAATCTCCATCTGCCAATCTATTTAATTGTCTCCATCTAAACTGTGCATCTCTTTTATTTTTCTCAAATAATTCAGCTGCATGTTCAGGATTTGTTTTTTTCAAAGCGTTATATCTAACTTCATGACTTAAGAACTCTTCATAACGATCCCAATCAGGCTCTTTACAAGCCAATTTCATAGGACTTTTACCCTCTTTCATGAGTCTTGGGTCATAAGTATATGTTGGCCAGTATCCACAAGTTGTAGCAAGTTTAGCTTGATCTCCTGATGCACCAAGTCCACCTTTGATACCATGGGCTATACAAGGAGAGTAAGCGATAATAACTGAAACTCCTGGATAATCCTCAGCATCTCTCATAACTTTCAAAGTATGTGCTTGAGAAGCATTTGAGTTAATACTTGCAACATATATATTTCCATAAGTTATAGAAATTTGACCAAGGTCTTTTTTACAAACTGCTTTTCCAGAAGCTGTAAATTCTGCAACTGAACCCGCATGTGATGCTTTTGAACTTTGTCCACCAGTATTTGAGTAAACTTCAGTATCAACTACTAAGATATTGACATCTTCGCCACTTGCACTTACATGGTCTAGTCCACCGTAACCGATATCATAAGCCCAGCCGTCACCACCGATAATCCATTGTGATTTTTTAGCTATATATCTTCTGATTGTATAAAGTTCAGCGATACTTGGGATATCAAGATTTTCTTCCAAAAGTGGCACTAATCTATCTCTTATCTCTGCTGTTTTTACTCTGTCATCTTTATACTGCAAGAAATCCTTATAAAGTGCAACTATAGCATTTGGAACTTCATCCATAGAATTTGCCATTATATTTGCTACTCTATTTCTTATAGTTTCATTTGCTATATGCATACCCATACCAAACTCTGCATTATCTTCAAATAGTGAGTTAGCCCATGCTGGTCCGTGACCTTCAGCATTTGTAGTATATGGAGTTGAAGGCATTGATGCACCATAGATTGAAGAACAACCTGTTGCATTTGCAATCATCATATGCTCACCATAAAGCTGAGTTGCCAAAGAGATATATGGAGTTTCACCGCATCCTGGACATGCACCGTGGAATTCAAGTAATGGTTTAGCAAATTGTGAACCTTTTACAGTTGTTTTTTTAACTAAATCATCTTTATAAGTAACATGTTGGAACAGATAATCCGCATTATCTTGTTCGCCGTTATCTAGTTCTTGATTGATAGGAACCATAACAAGAGATTTTTCTTTTGAAGGACAAATTTCAGCACATAAATCACATCCTGTACAATCTAGTGTTGAAACCTGAATCTTATATTTTAATCCTTTTAACTCTTTGCCTTTTGCATCCAAAACATGATTTTTAACTCCTTGTGGAGCTTTTTCCAATTCTTCGTCATTGATTAAAAATGGTCTGATTACTGAGTGAGGACAAACGAACGAACATTGGTTGCATTGGATACAATTTTCTTCTATCCACATAGGTGCCATAGTAGCCACGCCTCTTTTTTCAAATGCAGTTGAACCGTTTTCTGCTGAGCCATCAACATGTTCCATAAATACAGAAACTGGCAATTCGTCACCAAGGGCTGCATTCATAGGCTTACATATACTCTCTACATACTTGCTTCCTGCGTATTTACTTGGAACTGCAAGTGAAATTTCATCTTTTAGATTTGCCCATAGAGGATCCACTGTTACTTCTTCGATTCCAGCTTCACCACTGTCTATCGCTTTATAGTTCATCTCAACTATTGCTTCACCTTTATTGATGTAAGATTTATGTGCAAATTCTTTCATGAATTTTTTCGCATCTTCAAAATCAATAATATTGGCTAATTTGAAAAACGCTGCTTGCATGATAGTGTTTGTTCGATTTCCCAAACCAATATCTCTGCCTATTTTAGTAGCATTTATAACATAAAATTTAATATTTCGCTCAGCCAATAATTTTTTTACTTTATTTGGTATTCTTTTAGCAGTTTCAGCTGCATCCCAGATAGAATTTAGTAAAAAGGTACCGTTATTTTTCATGCCTCCAACTACATCATACACATCTAGATATGCAGCAACTGTACAAGCAACAAAATCAGGTCTTGTTACAAGATAAGTTGAACGAATTGGATTTGGACCAAATCTTAGGTGACTTCTTGTATAACCACCTGATTTTTTTGAATCATATGCAAAATATGCTTGAGCATAAAGGTCTGTTTTATCACCGATAATTTTTACAGAGTTTTTATTTGCGCCAACAGTACCATCAGCACCTAGTCCATAAAACAAGCATTCAGTAACGCCTTCTCCACCTAGAGAAATATTTTCTCCAAGAGGAAGTGATTTGAAAGTAACATCATCAATAATTCCGATAGTAAAATCAGTTTTTGGATGATCTAAATTTAAATTTTTAAATACAGCTATAATTTGTGAAGGATTAGTGTCTTTTGAAGAAAGTCCATATCTACCACCTATTATAATAGGAGCATTTTCTTTGCCATAAAATGACGCTTTCATATCCAAATAAAGTGGCTCTCCAACACTACCAGGCTCTTTAGTTCTATCTAACACTGCGATTTTTTTAACACTTTTTGGCATTACATCAAAAAGGTATTTTAAACTAAATGGGCGATAAAGATGAACATTAATCAAACCAACTTTTTCACCTTTTGCCCTTAGATAATCTACAGTTTCTTTTGCAGTTTCGATGACTGAACCCATAGCTACTATTATATTTTCAGCTTCAGGGTCGCCATAATAAGTAAATGGCTTATAATCTCTACCAGTTTCTTTTGAAATTTCACTCATATAATCAGCTACGATATCAGGAATGGCATCATAAAATTTATTTTGTGCTTCTCTGCCTTGAAAATAAATATCATCATTTTGCGCAGTACCCCTAGTCTTTGGAGCTTCTGGGCTTAGTGCTTCATCTCTAAATTTTGCAACTGCATCTTTATCTAGTAATCTATCCCAAACCGCATAATCCATAACTTCAATTTTTTGAATCTCATGAGAAGTTCTAAAACCATCAAAAAAGTGCAAAAATGGAACTCTACCTCTTATAGCGCTAAGATGCGCAACACCAGCTAAATCCATAGCTTCTTGCACTGAACTTGAAGATAAAATTGCAAATCCTGTTTGTCTTGTAGCATAAACATCTTGATGATCACCAAAGATAGAAAGCGCATGAGTTGCAAGTGTTCTTGCGGCTACATGTATGACTGCTGGCAAAAGCTGTCCTGCCATCTTATACATATTTGGAATTTTAAGCAATAATCCCTGAGATGCTGTATAAGTTGTTGTTAGTGCACCAGATTGTAGTGAGCCATGAACTGCACCAGCCGCTCCACCTTCACTTTGCATTTCAACTAATTTAACTGGCATACCAAATAAGTTTTTTCTACCTTGAGTTGCCCATACATCAGTATGATCAGCCATAGGTGAAGAAGGTGTAATAGGATAAATACCCGCTACTTCTGTAAAAGCATAAGCTGAGTAAGCTGCTGCTTCATTTCCATCCATCGTTTTCATGACTTTAGCCATAATCTAATCCCCTTTATTAATTTATATGTTTATTTTTATGCAATCCATTGGATTGCACCTATTGTACTTATCATTATCTTAATAATTTATTAATAAGAAATAATATTCTTATTTTTATTAATAATCTTACTATTTACTGTACTAATTTTGTTTTTTTATTATAGTTGAATAATATGATAATTTCATAATAAGATATCTATTTTAAACTGTTTTTGATAAATTTGACTGCTTCAAAAGAGTTTATGTATAAATTATTAGTTTCGTTTTCTAATTCTTTGGTTGCTCCATAGCCACACATCACTCCACATGTATTAATACCAGCATCTTTTGCACTTAATATATCCATCATCGTATCGCCAATCATCCACGAACTATCTTTCTTAGCATTCAAAGACTTCAACGCCTTTAAGATAGGCTCAGGGTGAGGTTTAGGATTTTGCACATCTTCTCTACCTATTACAATTGAAAAATATTTCAAAATATCCATATGCTCTAAAAGCTCCAGTGAATATCTTTTGGTTTTTGTAGTAACGATACCCAAAATTGCAAACTCTTTTGCTTCTTTTAGTGCCTCTTTCGCATACGGCAATAGTGTTGTTTTCTCTCTAGAAATCGCACGATAATGCTTTTTGTATGCTTGGATTATAGGCTGTATCTTTTCATCTTTAACACCTAGCTTTTGATACATAAGCTCAAGAGGATGACCTATAAAAGATTTGATTACCTCATCACTTGGAACATCAAATCCAAACTCTATAAAACTAACTTCAAAACTCTCCAAAATAGCTTCAGTAGAGTCTATCAAAGTGCCATCTAAATCAAATAGTATAGTTGTCATATTTTTCCTATATGTAGAAGTGCTGAGATTATACTATATTTTATTAAACTATAGGGCATCTTACAAGATGATTATCTCCTGTTTCTTCAAGATTAGGGTGGCTTAGAGTACAACTTTGCACTTTATACATACACCTATTTTGAAAAAAGCAACCCTTTGGCAAATCTATCGGACTTTGTATTTCTCCAGTTTTTAGTACACTCTCAGTTGCTAGGGGTGTATGAATATCTGGCACTGTTGAAAATAGCATCTTTGTATAAGGGTGTTTTGGATTGGCAAAAAGTTCTTTTTTACTTGCATACTCGACTATTTCTCCTAAATACATAACAGCTATATAATCACTTATATGTTTGACCACGCTTATGTCATGAGTAATAAAAAGCATGGTAGAATTAAATTTTTCTTGCAAATCCATCATGAGATTTAGTATCTGAGCTTGGATAGAAACATCAAGTGCTGAGATAGGCTCATCTGCGAGAATTAATTCTGGTTTTAATATCATAGCTCTTGCTATGGCAATTCTCTGCCTTTGACCACCTGAAAATTGATGAGGATATCGTTCAAGATAACTATAATCAATCCCGACATCATCGCAAAGCGATAAAATCGCCTCTTCTCTGTCCTTTTTACTCATATTTGTATGGATTTTAAGAGGTTGTTCAAGTATAGTCTTTATCTTTTTTCTAGGATTTAAAGATGAGTATGGATCTTGAAAAATCATCTGTATATCTTTTTGTATATCTCCTCTTTTGGAAGGTGTAAGATTTGCTATATCTTTACCTCTAAATATAACTTCGCCATTTGTTGCTTGATATAGTCCTAAAATAACTTTACCGATTGTCGTCTTACCACAACCACTTTCTCCAACCAAAGAAAGTGTTTTTCCTTTATATATATTAAAATTCACTCCATTTAATGCATGTAAATCTTTTTTTTCAAAAGTCCCTACTTTTACATTAAAAATCTTCTCAACATCTTTAACTTCTAGCAGTTTTACTTCACTTTGTGACAAAATACAATCCTTTTATCAATCTCTTGTTTAGGCGGATACACATCGCACTGCTCATCTGCAAACTCACACCTATCTTTAAAATAACAACCCTTTGGAAGTCCTAAAAGTGATGGCATTATACCTGGTATCTGGTAAAGTCTTTTTTTGTCATCATTTAATTTTGGAAGACACTCTATCAGTCCTTTTGTGTAAGGATGAAGTGGGTTAAATATAACATCTTCTTTTCTTCCATATTCAACGATTCTGCCTGCATACATAACTGCTATCTTATCACAAAGCTGTGATACAACAGCTATATCGTGTGTTATGAGTATCAATGCTGAGTGAAATTCAAGGCTGAGTTTTTTCATAAGATATAAAATCTGAGCTTGAATAGTCACATCAAGTGCGGTTGTAGGCTCATCTGCTACTAGAAGTTTCGGATTATTTAAAAGTGCCATAGCTATCACAACTCTTTGCTTCATACCTCCAGAAAGTTGGTGAGGATAACTCTTCATCCTCTTGTGTGCCGCTGGAAGTCCAACTGTTTTTAAAATCTCAACACAAGCGTTAAATGCCTCTTTTTTTGACATGCCTTTTCTATGGTAGAGTATCACTTCCATCATCTGCTCACCGATAGTTATGACTGGATTTAATGATGTTTGAGGGTCTTGAAAAATCATAGAGATTTCATCACCTCTTATCTTTTGAAGCTCATCTTCACTGAGTTTTACCAAATCTCTTCCATTAAAATTTATCTCACCCTCAACAATCTTACCTGGAGGGTCAATCAAACCCAATAAGGAAAACCCTGTTATAGATTTTCCCGCTCCACTCTCGCCAACTATACCTAAAATCTCACCTTTTTCTATCGAAAAACTTGTGCCATCAACTGACTTTACTATTCCATTTCTTGTGAAAAAATATGTTTTTAAGTTTTTAACTTCTAATAGTGCCATATGCCAACCTATCTTTTAAGTCTTGGGTTCATTACATCTCTCATTCTATCTCCTATAAGATTGATAGATATGATAAGCACCATCAATAAAATACCAGGATACACAGAAGCCCACCAATAACCACTAAACAAAACTTGATAACCATTTGCTATCAAAGAACCAAGTGACGGTTGGGTGATAGGAACTCCAAGTCCCAAAAAGCTTAAAGTTGCTTCAAGTATGATAGCATTTGCAATTCTTACTGTTGCTATGACTATGATAGGAGCTGTGGTATTTGGTAAAATTTCACCAAAGATTATACCAAGGTTGCCCATCCCAAGTGCTTTTGCTGATTGGGCGTAGTCTTTTTCTTTCTCAGAAAGTACCACTCCTCTAGCCGTCCTTGCATAATATACCCAATTGACTATCGTGATAGCTATAACTATCTTTCCGACTCCTTGTCCCCATAATGCCATGATTATAAGTGCAATCAAGATTGCAGGAAATGATAATTGAATATCTGCAATTCTCATAATGATAGTATCAACCCATCCACCATAATATCCTGAAATCAAACCTAGTGTATAGCCAATAATCACAGATAAAATAGTACTTGCAAGACCGACATATAAAGATATCCTCAAGCCATATATCATCGCTGAATATATATCTCTGCCTTGTTCATCAGTTCCAAGCCAAAAGTTATGATTTGGTGGCTGAAAACTATTTTGTAAAAAAAGTTGAGTCAAATCATAAGGGTCTTGATATGAAAAAAACGAGGGAAGCAAAGCTAAAATCGACAAAAGTATAAATACAATCAGCCCGCCAACTGCTAATTTATCTTCAAAAAATTCTACTACAAATTCATTTTTAAAAAATTTCATCCTACACCCTCACTCTTGGATCTACAAAAGTATAGAGCACATCAACCACGAAATTTATAGCTACGAATATAAATGATATGATTAATAGATAAGCCACAACAATAGGCCTATCAAGATTTTGGATAGAATCAATGATGAGTTTACCAGTTCCAGGCCATGCAAAAATGGTTTCCGTGACTATTGTAAAAGCAACTAATTGACCAAATTGAATACCAATAACAGTGATGAGCGGTATAAGGCTATTTTTTAAAGCATGATAATAAACCACTACCCTTCTAGGAACTCCTTTAGCAACTGCTAGCTTGATGTAATCTTGCATCATAACTTCCATCATGCCGGTCCTCGTCAGCCTTAGTA
The DNA here is from genome assembly GCA_027040375.1 of Campylobacteraceae bacterium. Lineage (GTDB taxonomy): Bacteria > Campylobacterota > Campylobacteria > Campylobacterales > Sulfurospirillaceae > JAADIZ01. The sequence continues at coordinate 13,798 of JALUMJ010000204.1, read as the reverse complement.
TAAGTGCTAATTGAAAAAACGAGAGTGTAAGAACTGGCATAATCAAATGCTTGATACCGTCCCATGTAAATGCACTAGTAAAAAGATAAACCTCTCCTCTTCCCGAGCTTGGTAACCAGCCTAAAAGCACAGAAAAAACAAGCACAAGCACCATTCCCGTCCAAAAAATCGGAACCGATATACCACTTAAAGAGAGAAACATGATAGCCTTAGAGTACCATGCTTTTGGCTTAATAGACGCTATAATTCCCAGCGGAACACCAAAAATTATAGAAAAAATCATCGCAAGGACTGATAGCTCTAGCGTTGCAGGAAGTCTTTCAAACACAACATCAAGTGCTGGCTGTCCATAAACAAAAGAGGTGCCAAGATTTCCTTTGGCTACATTTTTCAAAAAAGCTTCATACTGTTTTATAAATGATTGGTCAATTCCTAACGCATGCCTCATCTCTATCACATCTTGCTGCGTAGCATCCGGTGGCAAGAGCAATTGCACGGGGTCTCCGGCTTTAAACATTATAAAAAACACTATGAAACTTATAACAAACATGACTATAACCGAGTGAAATAGCCTATTTAATATATATTTTAGCATATTGATTTTACCTTCTGAAATACCACCTCTACATGTAGAGGTGGTAAAGTTGTCTTATTTGATATCATACGCCCAGATTCTACTATCTGTTCTTGGTATAAATTTTATCTTTTTACTGCTAGCATAAATATCAACTTGGTAGTGTAGAGGGATAATGCTTTGGTCTTTTACGATTGCAATTTGTTGAGCATCTCTCATCTCTTTAACTCTTGATTTTGGGTTCATATTTGCATCACTCTCTTCTATGAGTCTATCAACATCGGCATTTGAGTATTTGCCATTGTTATATCGTCCATAACCCTTAACATCATCTTTGGAGTGAACAACACCATCTAGCATGGAGCTTCCATCACCATCACTACTAGCCCATCCTATTAAGAAGAAGCTTGTATCTTGCCTACCTGTTTTTGGGAAAAATGATGATTTTGGAGTAGCATTAACTTTGACTTTTATACCGATTTTCGCCAAAGATGAAGCTACTGCTTGAGCAATTTGAGCATCATTTATATATCTATTATTTGGAGCATCAAGAACTACTGAAAAACCATTTGGATATCCAGCCTGGGCTAAAAGTTTTTTAGCTTTTGCAGGGTTATATTTAGCTCTTTTGATACTAGGGTCATGGCCAACAACAACATCAGGATGAAATTGAGCAGCAGGTGCAGCAAAACCTTTCATGATATACTTGATGATAGCATCTTCATTTATACCATAATATAGCGCTCGCCTAACTCTAACATCCAAGAAAGGATTTTTGCCAGTTGAACTTTTAACATAAGGTGTCTTTTCTCTAAATTGATCCATCTGTAGATATATAAGTCTTAGACCTGGTTTTACAAAAGTGTTTAAATTTGGATTACTTTTGATTCTATTAACATCAACTACTGGAACTCTGTTGATGATATCAACCTCACCACTTAGTATAGCAGCTGTTCTAGTAGCATTATTTGAAAGAACTCTAAAAATCAAATCATCAAATTTTGCTTTACCAGCCCAATAATTTGGATTTGCTTTAAATTTTATCTGATCACCTTTTCTCCATAGTACAAATTTATACGGTCCAGTTCCTACAGGATTTAGCCCTATCCATTCATCACTTTTACCACTATCTGTCTCTTTATCAAGCATATTAACATAGGTAAGTTTTCTTAAAAACACAGGAAAGGCTTTTTTGGTTGTAAACTTCACAGTATAGTCATCTACCTTTTCAACCTTCTCTATCATAGATACTTTGCCTTTAAAGCCAGATTTTTTCCAATTTTTTATCCTATCAAATGTAAATAGAACATCATCTGCATTAAAGGTATTACCATTATGAAATTTTACACCTTTTCTTAGTTTTATAATCCAAACTTTGGGCTCAGGATTAGTCCAAGACACAGCCAAGTCTGGGTGAATTTGGATATTTTCATCAAAACGCACCAATGTATCAAAAATATTTGACAAAATTGAATTTGTTGCTGTTTCATTGAAAGCTTGGGGATCCATAGTGTATGCACCTGAGGCCAACCCCACCTTTAGAGTTTTTGCAACTCCCATCGTACCAACTAATGCCAATGCGGCAACTGCAACTGATAATCTCTTCATATTTTCTCCTTTGAAATAGTATCCTTATTGTCTAATAATTGACTCATAAACAAAACAAATATTTTTATTCTGTATATAAGCGACTCTTTGTATATAAATTCTTTTTTTGTATGACTAAAGTTTCCAACTGCCCCCATACCATCGACTACAGGGATTCCCATAGCACTTAAAAAATTGCCATCTGATCCTCCGCCCGTTGCTATTTCTTCACATTTTATACCTATACTATTTGAAATATCCATGTATAATTTTGCTAGCCTATCGCTCTGTTCACTTTTTTCTAATGGAGGTCTGTTTACATGTAAATCATACTTAACTTTGGCTCCAGCCAAGTTTTTTAAAGTTAAAATATTTTCTATATCTGAAAAAAGTTGTTTTTGTTGAGCCATAGTCGAAAATCTAACATCTACAACTATCTTTGTATTTGCTGGCACTACATTTCTAGCAACTCCTCCGATTATCTCATTGCAACCAACTATAATACCATTTTCATAGTCATTTAAGGCTTCAAGTTTTTGTATGATTTCGCAAGCCCCAAGTATAGAGTTTATACCCTCCCATGGTTCAACTCCAGAGTGAGCTGGTTTTCCAATCACCTCTATATCAAGACTTGCTATGCCTTTTCGCCTTGTCACAATCTCACCGTTTGGACGACCTGGTTCAAATACAAATGCGGCAAGTGCTCCTTTAAATTCGTTTTCGATTATCTCTCTAGAATCCCCTGAACCTGTCTCTTCATCTGAGTTAAACAGTATTTTAAATGGCAATTGAGCATCTGGATATAATCGTTGTAATATATAAAAAGAGTAGAGTGCAACTATGAGCCCTGCTTTCATATCATTGGTTCCCGGACCCTTTAAAAGCCCGTCAACTTCACTCATGGTTTTAAAATCACTTTTTGGTGAGTGGACAGTGTCAAAATGTCCAATAAATGCATAATAGTCATCTTTTTTATCTTTACCATACATTAGATGTGGTCTGACTTTTTTACTAGAATATACAGTTTGCAACGGAATATCAAGGCTTGAAGCAATCTTTACTATTTGGTTTAAAACTTTATCTATTCCCTCAGCGTTAGATGAAAAACTATTGATATTTACAATATCTTCAAAATTTTTATATATCTGCGATGTTTTATCTTTTAATAAATCATCTATTTTTTCTTCCATTAGCAGCATCCTCCCTTGTATGGCGATTCTGTATAAATTATGTCTAAAACTAGGTAAGTAACCCCTTAATCCTAGAAAATATTCAAACTATTTTGAAACAATGTTACTTTTTTACGATATAATTTTATAATAAAATTTACAGGAGCAAAATATGCCCAAGCAAATCAAAAAAGTAGCAATTACTGGAGGAACACATGGAAATGAATTGACTGGGGTTTACCTCATCAATAAATTTAAAAAAAATCCAACTCTAGTAAAAAGAGATAGCTTCGAGACTATTTTTATGCATACAAATGTGGGAGCTATGCACCAATGTACTAGATATGTGGATAAAGATTTAAATAGGGCTTTTATCAAAAATGATTTATGTAATAGCGAAAAATATACTTATGAAGATATTCTTGCAAAAAATATAAACGAAAAACTTGGACCAAAAGGAGCGATAAAAACAAATGTTGATTTTATAGTTGATTTGCACTCTACGACTTCTGACATGGGGCTTTCTTTGGTTATCGATAATGATAACAACCTTACTTGGCAAGTTGCCGCTTACCTAAAAGAGATGGTGCCAAATCTTCATGTTTTTAGATGGAGAGGTGATACAAAAGAGGTATCTTTCGTGAACTCTATCACAAAAGAGGGTTTTGCCATAGAAGTAGGTCCGATTCCACAAGGTGTATTAAGAGCTGATTTGTTTTTTGAAACAGAAAAATTGATTGGGCATATACTTGATTTTTTTGAAAAATTAAATACTAGTAAATTAGAAAAAAGATACAAAAACATTGAGATTTTTGATCATATAAAGTTAGTTGATTTTCCAAGAGGCGAAGATGGCGAACTAAATGCAACGGTTCATCCAAATCTACAAGACAACGGATATTATAAATTAAGTAAAGGTGATCCACTTTTTATCACACTTGATGGTGAAATTATAAATTATGAAGAAGATGAAAAAATGTATGCACTTTTTATCAATGAAGCAGCATACTATGAAAAAGGTTTTGCCATGTGTTTGACTAAAAAAGAGAATATTAAATTATAGGAGAGCAAAAGCTCCCCTATGGTTTATTTATCTTGATGCACATCCATCTGTGGGTAAGGGATAGAGATATTTTTCTCATCAAAAGAAAGTTTGACTTTTTCTATCGTATCAAAATGAACTCCCCAATAATCTTCACTTTTAGCCCATGCTCTAACTACAAAATTCACACTGCTATCAGCTAATTCACTAACAGCTACAAAAGCAGCTGGCTCTTTTAGAACCCTATCATCTGCATTTATAATTTCTTCCAAGGTAGTTTTTGCCAATTTAAGATCATCATCATATCCTATACCAAAAACAAAATCCACTCTTCTTGTCTCTTTTGCTGAAAAGTTTGTGATATTGCCACCTATTATAGATGAATTTGGTATGATTATTTGTTTATTATCTCCTGTTTTAAGTAGTGTGCTAAAAAGATTTATCTCTTCAACCACGCCACTCTCTCCAGCTCCATTTATAAAATCACCAACATTAAACGGTCTAAAGAAAACAAGTAAAACTCCAGCTCCAAGATTTGACAAAGTTCCTTGAAATGCCAAGCCAACTGCTAAACCAGCAGCACCAAGAATAGCTATGAAAGAATTTGTATTTATCCCAAGTTTGCTTAAGGCTGCGAGGATGATAAAAACCATCAACCCGCCGTATATTACATTGCCGCCAAATCTTATTATAGTTTCATCCAAGTTAGCTTTTCTCATCGCTTTTTTTGAGAAATTTGTTAATATTTTTGCAACTATCCTACCAATATAAAATATAAGAACAGCGGCTATAAGTTTTAAACCATAAAGACTTATAAAAGCTGTAACTGTATCTAAATTAAAATTCATCTTTTATCCTATTTTGTAAATTTTGCATCTACTCTTCTATTTTGAGCTCTGCCTTCTTTATTGCTATTACTCTCTATTGGATTTAGTTCCCCTAATCCTTTAGCGGTGATTCTATCGCTCTTAATACCAAGATTCTCTAAAGCATCCGAAACAGCATTTGCTCTCATTAGAGAAAGTTTCATATTATATTTTTCACTTCCTCTTGAGTCTGTATTTCCCTCTAAAATTACTTTATAATCAGGGTTTAAATTCATAAAATCAGCAACTTTTCTTATTTGCATCATATATTCACTAGGTATATCCGCTTTATTTGTATCAAAAGTTACATGTAGATGTATAACTTTTACACAACCGTCACTATTTACAACATTTCCCACTGGAGTATTTGGACATAAGTCTTGACTATTAACGATACCGTCTGCGTCACTGTCCAACTCACAACCTTTTGCATCAACCTTTACGCCTGCTGGAGTATTTGGACATATATCTCTACTATTAACCACACCATCATGATCACTATCTAATTCGCAACCCTTTTCATCTACTTTTACACCCATTGGAGTATTTGGACAAATGTCATTGTTATTATTTACTCCATCTTTATCATCATCACCTATTGGAACTATCACAGGCGCAGGAGCTGGTTTTGGCTCAACTTTTGCTATAGGTTCAGCTTTTTTCCCAAAAGGAATCGCAAATCCTATAGTATAGAAAAGATTATTGTCTCCGTGGTCAAACTTGATAGCATGTCTTACTTCAGCTCTTAGAGAAAAATTATCTGCTACCTTATACTTTAACCCTAAACCATAATTAAAAAATCCACTATCATCATTGTTAAACATTTCATTTTTTATGCTTTCATATCCAACACCTACAAGAGAATACAATGATAACTTATCTCGGAGTGGATAATATTTAATAGCATTTACAAAGTATCTGTTTATATCTGTATTTGCTGTTGAATTATCATAATCAACATTGTCACTTCTCTCAAAACCAAACTCTATTTGGTCTATCACAGAATCTAGATTTATTCCAAATCTCAAACCATAGCTTAATTGATTACTTAAATCCAAATTACCCTCTGGTATAACTCCACCTATAGTTGGTGTAATTTCATATTTATAATTACTAGCAAACGCTAAACTACTCAATAACAAAACTGATGTTAATATCTTTTTCATCTCTCTTCCTTTTTTAATTTTATGATTAAGTGCTTATTATACTTTTTTAATGTTTAAAGTTTAATCAACTTTTCAAGTTCAATCTCTTCTATATTATTTAGTGAATACAAATATGATTTAAAAAGTTCAAAATCAGAAATTTTTTCTACTCCTTTTTTAAACCATTCTTGAAAATCTTGTGGTATAGTTTGCAAATATTCGTTTATGAGTTTTTGCAACAAATCTTTTTCTATTTTATTTGCTTTTGAGATGATTTTTAGATGATTTAATATAGTAGATTCTCTTACTTCTCGACTCTTTGCCATCTCTTGTATGGTTTTGTTTTCCAAAATCAAATCCAAAGTCTTTTGCACAGTTTGACTAAGAGTTGTTTGCTTCATCTCTTTTAATTTTTCTAAAAAAACTTCGCCATATTTTTCTAGTTTAACAGCTCCAACTCCGTTTATCTTCAAAAAACTGTCCTTGTCTATCGGAAGTTTTTTAGCCATCTCACTAAGTGAGGCATCAGAGAAAATCACATATGCTGGAACCCCATCTTTTTTTGCAAGCTCACCTCTTAAGCTTCGTAAAACTTCAAAATTTTCATCTTTCACTATATCTTTTGATTCTATTGAAACATCTTCTTCTTTTTCATATATCTCAGGACTTCCAAAAATAGTGGCATCTCCCTTTAAAAGTCTGCTTCCAAGATTTGTGATTAACAGCTCTCTATGCTCACCTCTAACTATAGCTTTTTTTTCAAAAAGTTTGTCGATTATCAACTCCCAGCTACCCTTGCCTATCTTTTCGCCTATACCATAAACGCTTAGTTTATCATGAGTATTATCCAAAACTTTTTTATTTTTGCTGCCTCGCAATATATCTATTATGTGATTTGCGCCAAAGTTTTGTTTGGTTCTGTAAATCGCAGATAAAAACATCCTTGATTCTTTGGTTATATCCACTTCTTCAACTTTTTCTTTCTTACAATTATCGCATGAGAGCTCACACTCATCTATATCTTGTTCAAAATATGCTGCCAAAGTTTGATGCCTGCAAGACGCACTATTTGCATAGTTGTACATCTCTTCTATCTTATTTTTCGCCATATTTCTATATCTATCATCTTCTATAGAGTTTAGAAGCTGACTTTTTCGCATAACATCACTCATCGAATACATAAGCAAGCACTCGCTCTTAAGTCCATCTCTGCCAGCTCTTCCAATCTCTTGATAATACCCCTCTATACTCTTTGGCAAATCCATATGCACAACAAACCTAACATTGCTCTTATCTATGCCCATACCAAATGCGATAGTCGCTACGATGATTTTCGATTCATCTTTTATAAAGCTTTCTTGCACCGCTTTTCGTTTTTCGCTACTGAGTCCCGCATGATAAGAGAGAGCTTGAAACTTTTTAGTTTGTAAAAATTTGGCTATATCATCACTCTCTTTTCTTGTAAAAGTATAAACTATGCCACTTTCATTTTTATAATTTTTTAAAAATCTTACTAGCTTATCCCTGCCATTCCCAACTCTTTTTTGAACATTTAAGATAAGATTTTCTCTAAAGAAATTGCCCTTTAGCATAGTCGGATTTTGCAATTTTAAAGAATTGACTATATCTTTAGCTACCTTATTTGTAGCAGTCGCCGTAAATGCGGCGATGGGTATGTGAGGAAACTCCTCTTTTAAGAAGTTAAGCTTACGATAATCTGGTCTAAACTCATGTCCCCACTCACTCACACAATGAGCCTCATCTATGACGATAAAACTGATATTTACATCTCTCAAGATTTGCTTAAAACTTTGCATATTGGCACGCTCAGGTGAAACATAAAGCAAAGAAATCTCGTGATTATAAATCTTCTTATAAACTTCACTTATCTCCTCACCATTAAGTTCACTTGTAAGTTTCTCAGCTTTTATATTGTTTAGCCTTAGATTGATAACTTGGTCATTTATAAGTGCAATCAAAGGAGATATAACAACAGTGATTTTATCTCTAAAGTAGATGGCTGGAAGCTGATAACAAAGTGACTTTCCTCCACCTGTAGGCAAAATAGTAAGAGAATCTTTGCCACTTATTATGGACTCTATGCTTTGTTTTTGAAGAGGTCTAAATTCATTAAATCCAAAATTCTTTTCTAAAATAGTTTTGATATTTTTTCCCTTACGATGTTAGATTATTTTTTCCATTCTATCACATTGTGCATCACACCGATGATAGAGGGGCTAACGGGGTGGATTTTTTTATTTACCACTGTTATAGAGTTTGGGATTATTAAGAATAGATATGGATTGTCATCTGTTATTAGCTTAAATATTTTTCTATATATAGTGTTAAATTTTTTATCATCAACTGTTCTTTCAGCTTTTTTTATGAGTTTATCTACTTCTTTATTTTTATATCCTACAAAATTAAATCCACCTTTTTTATATGACTCACCATCCCAAATACTATAAGCATCAGGCTTTAATCCAACAGACCACGCCAGCAAAACTGCTTCAAATCTTTTGGGCATTACGACTGTATTTAAAAATGCCTGCCACTCCATGATGCGAAGTTTTACTATCACTCCAGCCTTTCTTAATTGTGATTGGAGGATTTGTGCCATATATGTTCTAGTCGAGCCTGTGTTTGTGGATAGTTCAAAGCTAAGGGGATGATTTTTGTCATATCCTGCCCTCTTTAGCAACTCTTTTGCTTTTTTGATGTCTAGTTTTGGGGCTTTAACACTTGGGTTATATGCACCAGTTCCTGGTAAAAATGGACCTGTGCAAACTTTAGCATGCCCGAAGTACATAATCTTTGCCAACTCTTTTCTGTCTATCGCTAAGGATAAAGCTCGGCGAACTAGTGGATTTTGGAACTTTTTATTTTTAAGATTAAACCCCATATATGAGTAAGAGTGAGATGGTGACTCGTAAATGCTAAATCTTTTTCTAAAATCACTATTTATCTGCCTCTCAAGTTGCAAAGGTGTGAGATTTCCTACATCTAAAAGACCAGATTTTAACATCAAAAAATTCGCTGAATTATCAGGGAGATAATGATAAATAATCTCATCCATATACGGTTTGTGTATAAAATAACTTGGGTTTGCCTTTAGCACAATATCACTTGAAATTGAAAACTTTTTAAGTATATATGGACCAGTGCCTACAGGAGCTTGGTTAAATTTACTTGTCATCATATTTTTTTCATTTTTTAGTAAATGCTCAGGCAAAATCTCCATCATCCAAGTCTCTAAAGCTTTAAAATATGGATACTTATAAACCACTTTTACTGTGTAATCATCAAGTGCGCTCACGCTTTTTATATGCTTAAAACTAGAAGCATAAGGAGTAAAAATCTTAGGTGAAATGATAGTTTTATAAGTAAAAATCACATCTTTTGCATTAAAAGGCTTGCCATCACTCCATTTGACGCCTTTTCGCAGATGAAATATCAAAGTAGTTTTGTTTTTAAACTCATAACTCTTTGCTAGCATCATCTTTATCTTCGCATTTTTATCATAAGTGATAAGTGAATTAAAAATCCACTGAGTTATCTCGCTGCTAGAACTATCTGTTGAAAGTATCGGGTTTATACGGCTGGGATTTGCACTGATTGAGAGATGAAGCGTGGAAGCAAAAATAGAGGTGTAAAGAGTTAGAAAAATTACTAAAATTTTCATCTTTACACCACCGTTTTATTAAAACACTTTTTGATCATTGATTGACAATTTACCATTTGAAAACTTCAGAGCAAATATGGCATCATCACCTTGGTATTTTACCATTTTACTTATGCCACCTAATTTTTTTCTCTTATTGAGATTATTAAAGAACTGATAGTCTTTCTTTTTCATGCGTAGATTCGCACGCATAGTAATGTACCCCAATATCTCTCTTGGTTTTGTATTTTTGAAAAATTGCATATCATTTTTATTTAGCTTTAAACTCATATCCAATTTAACTGCCCCTATCGAGATAGTTTTATTGTTCGCTATTGCTTCTGTAGAACTTGTGCTCAGTTCAGTTATGTCAAACACGAAACCATGGTTTAAGATTTTTTGTACGATATCTTCATATTGTCCATTGAGATTTTGTTTGGAATTTATATACGATAATTTATCGATTTCATCAATAAGTTCTTTATCAACCCCGGATACATTACCCTTATATACTAGATTTTTTACAGTTACCCCATCTTTTCTATATTTTGAAGATGCATTAAAATTTATATCTTTGATTTTATACTTAAACATGTAATTAATGCTATTTTTCTTAAGAGATGAATTAGTTGAGCCAAAGATATTACTAAGTACCAAGGTTTGCTCTTTATATTTTTTAGATTTTAGATAAAACTTGTCTAAATTATAAAGCATACTGTAATTATATATATTTTCTCTATCTAAATTACACTTTAAATTTTTATACCCCAAGGAAAATTTACTTCTTGCATTTGTGATAGCCTTCAAATCAAACAATTTATTTGTCATTTTAAAAGCATAATTATAATTATATAAATCAGCTCTTTTTACATCTACCACATAGTCTTTAAGCTTAATTTCTAGGCTATTTTTTTTGATATTAAACTGTTTATCTATATTTTTTAGTTTTATAGATGTCGCCTTACCAAGAGCATTTATACTTATACTCTCGCCAACTCCTTTATCTTTTAAAAATTTAACAATTTGCTGCAAAAGCTGATCTGATTTGCCCTTTTGCATAAGGCTTGATGACAAAGATACCAGATATATATTTATAGCATCTAGGTGTGATGTTGGAAAGTTTAATATATTTAAATCTACTCTCATTTCACTGCCATTTGAAGAAGATAGAAGCTTTTTTATTATCTTTTCTTCGCCTGGATTAAATAATTTTGACAAAAAAGAGTCGTATATTGTATCTGAATTTGAGATGACTAACTTATAGCTTTGAACAGTAGATAGGTAGCCGCCTGTATCTTTCTCTTTTGAGACAACAAAACCCTTATCGTTAAGACTGTTTATCTTGGAAATTATGATTTGGTTTACATACTGCTTATAACCTAGTGGTAAAAGCACAACTATTATGGCTAGAAAAATTAAAATTTTTATTTTTTTGTTCAAGTAATTATCCTTGTGTGTTTTAATGAATGGATAATTATAGCATAAAAAAAGCGTCCGAGGTGGGCATCTCGGACGCTGATTTTAAAAAATATATTCGTTTTCTAAAAAGGAGGGTTGCGTCTTGGTAATGAAAGTATAGGATTAAAGTTTAAATAAATAGTAACCTTTTATAAATAAAAGGTAAATAAGACTGATTTTATCTTGTTTAAATATGCTATAATTTCGCAAAGGATTTATCATTACAACAAATAACAAAACACTCTTAAAACAATTCAATACTTTTTGTGCCATAAACAAACCAAAAAATATGGAAGATGCTATCGAATACTTTGCAGTATTTGGTGGATTTGGCACCGAGATAGATATGAGCCTTCCTTTGGTGGATTTGATTACGCTACATGTACTTGATAGATATAAATATCTTAGAAATGACATCAGCCAATACATCTCAAAAGATGATCTTTTTCCTTTTATACTCACAGGCGCTGCTACAGGGGACCGCAGAACAAACTCAGCGTTTAAAAGAGCAAAGGTGGCATATAACGATGGTATGGATTGCGTTGAGGATTTGCTTGATTTAAATATTATCAAACTTGAATCTTCATTTTTACAAAACAATGTGTCTCAAAAGATAATCTTTACATCCCCTTTTGTTAGATTTTGGTTCGCTTTTGTATCACCTCTTTTTACGGGTATAAAAAATGGTAAATATACAGAGTTTTATGAAGCTTTTCAAAATCAAAGAATAGAATTTACACAATTTATATTTGAACAACTTTGTCATGAATTTGTAAAATTATCTTTTAAGGATGAAAAAATATACAATATAGGTAGATATTGGGATGAAAAAACAGATATTAATCTAGTTGCCAAAACAAAAAGTGGCAAGATTATCGCAGGGTCTTGTAGATATACAAATTCAAAAATCAAAAAGAGCGAATTAAATAAGCTAAAAGATGACTGTGAAAAAGTCGGACTAAAGCCAGATGTCTTGATAATATTTGCAAAAAAAGGCTATACAAGTGAGTTAAAATCTCTAAAAAGCAAAACTCTTCAACTGCTTACATGTAGAAATCTAAAAGTTTTATGCGAAAATGAAAATTAAAGAACTTAAAAACGAGGTAGCTCTTTGGCTCTCACTTATCTGCCTAGTCATCATATATCCAGTTGAGCACACACTCGCTAGTAGCACGGCAGGAAATATAATCGGTTTTGTTATAATCTTTATTATTATCATTTACTCTGCCATCAATGTAGCGCACCATGCAGAGAAATTGGCGCAAAAATATGGGGAACCTTACGGTACCCTCATACTCACAATCGCAGCAGTTATCGTAGAGATAGTCATAATCGTCATCATGATGACAAATGCGCACAGTCCGACACTTGCTCGTGATACTATATACTCCGCCGTTATGCTTGACATAAATGGGCTTTTAGGGATTTGTGCTTTCATAGGCGGTATCAAATATGGCGAACAAAAGTATAATATGGATTCATCTAACTCCTATATATCTATGCTTTTGGTAGCTTTTGCGATTGCTATGGTTCTTCCTCATTTTGTTCCTCAAAAAAGCTGGATTTTATATGAAAATTTCACTGTTGTCTCTTTTGTTTTATTGTATATTTTATTTACGAAGATTCAGCTAAAAAATCATAAATATTTTTTTACTTACAATTATGATAAAACCAAAAAAACGCAAGAAGAACATATCAAAATTAAAGATATAAGCGGTATTTATCATAGCGTGATACTTAGCATCTCTATCATAATTATCGGTTTACTCTCTGAGCTTTTGGCACTATTTATGGACAGTAGTATCAAATCAATCGGCCTGCCTATGGGGTTGGGTGCCTTTGTTGTAGCTGTGATTTCGGCTTCACCTGAACTTATAACTGCTATAAAATCAGCAACAAATAACAATATGCAAACCGTCATAAACATAGCTTTAGGAGCTAGTTTAGCCACTCTTCTTTTAACAGTTCCAAGCGTTATAGTAGTAGCAGAGATTATGAACTTCGATATAAACTTAGCACTTACACCACTTCAAATGACGATGATAGGCATCACATTAGTCGTAAGTATAGTTCATTTTAATGATGGCGAAACAAACATACTAGAGGGTTTTTTAAACTTCATACTTTTTATTGTGTTTTTCTTTTTGATATTTGTGTAGTAAAAATTGGGCATAAAAAAAGCGTCCGAGGTGGGCATCTCGGACGCTGATTTTAAAAAATATATTCGTTTTCTAAAAAGGAGGGTTGCGTCTTGGTAATGAAAGTATAGGATTAAAGTTTAAATAAATAGTAACCT
>JALUMJ010000203.1 GCA_027040375.1 Campylobacteraceae bacterium | reverse complement strand
AAGATGAGGTAATCTTAAGATATATCTACCTAGCTATTATACTTCCAAAATCCTCTTAGATAGAATCAAAGGAGGAAGCAGTCCAAAGCGATTAAGCTTGTTTGTTAAACTCTACGCTACTGCGAGAGCTGGACGATAGTTACTGTTATTAGCAGTTATGTGTTTGAAGGTTTGGTAACGCTAGACCTTCACTCGCGACATGCAACCAAGAGATGACACTATTCCTGTCGAAGCCTTGTCAACCCCATTTGTCATCAAGTTCACTTGTGAACATTAATACCTTTATTATACCATAAAATTAAAAATTAATGAAAATTTGGCTACTATTCTTTTAAAATTTTATAGGATTATCATGAAATATCTACTAAGTATCTTTTTTATAGTTTTTTTTCAAGGTTGTGCTTTGACAAGTCTAACTACTAGTGAAGCAACACGCGCACAAGAAACTTGCCCACAAACTATACATGTAAATAAAAATTTTCAAACAAACTCAACGAAAGTTTATACTAAAAAACCCAATATTGCCCCGAGAACTTCTACATATTCAGGCAGTATTAAAGGTGTTATCCAAAAACTTAGCTATGATAAACTTAAAAAATCTTGGCTATATGAAGTGCAAGGTGTAGATGAAAGTAATGGTAAATTGCCTTATGCCAAGTTTTATCATTATAAAAAGTTAGCAAATAGAGGTGACTTGGTTTATATTATTTTAAATAATTCACAGCTTCAAAATCTATTTTTTATAAAAAAGTCCAATGTGATAACAAAACCAAAAAAAATCAAACATTTAAAAAGAAGAAAAATACCTCCAATCTCTCTTCCTACTGTGGAGCATGTTGATTTTTAATCCGTAGATTTTGAGTAGCTACTTAACGGCAAAGTTATCGTAAATTTTGCCCCAAACTTTGTATTTCTTGCATTTAGCTTTCCATTCATATTTTTTTCTATGATGATTTTTGACATATAAAGCCCTATGCCCGTCCCATTCGTATCCTTTTTGGTGCTGATATATGGCTCAAATACCTTCTCTATTGGCTTAATTTTAATTCCCCCACCATTGTCCTCTATGCAGATTCTATATCTATTTTTTTCCTTTTTAGTACTTATGATGATTTTTGGGTTTTTCCTTTTTGCTTCAAGAAGTACATCTTTTGCATTTGAAAGGAGATTTAAAATCACTTGTTTAAATTCGTTTTCGTATCCATTTATAAAGGTATTGTCTTGCATATTGAGTTCCAATATTATATTTTGGTTTTTTATGGTTTTGCCGATGATTCCTAGCGTATCAACTAGTGACTTTTTGATATCAAACTCTTTTTTCTCTTTATCAGGTTTAAAAAAGTTTCTAAAATCATCTATAGTATTTGACATATAATCAAGCAATCTCTCAGCATCTTTGCTTTTTTCAGCCATAATATTACTGTTCATCTTATCCATGGAGTATCTAAATTTGATATTCATGATGATGGCCGAGAGCTGTGAGAGTGGTTGTCTCCACTGGTGTGCTATGTTGCTAATCATCTCCCCAAGTGCTATAAATTTTGATTTTTCTATGAGCAATCTTTCTTGTTCTGCTCGTTTTGCAACTTCTTGGATAACTCTGTTTTCTAGTGTTACATTTAGTGTCTCAAGTTCATTTGTTTTGTTTTTTATCTCTGTATTATACTCATTAAAAAACCTTTCTATCTGTTTGCCAAGTACGATAGCCAAAATATTTGCAAAAAGTGAAAAAAGTAAAAATATGATGATAGAAGAAGTGATATCAAGTGTCATCTTTTTCTTCAATTCTTCCTCTTTTTGAGCAATTTTTACATTTATATCGTCAAGATAAGTTCCAGCAGCGATAACCCAATCCCACTTCTTATAAAGCCTAAAATATGAAACTTTTGGTCTGATTTTAAGACTAAGCGGCTTTTGGTATGAGTAAGTTACAAAAGAAAATCCTTGTTTTTTTATCTCTGCTAAAAATTTTTTCCTAAACTCTTTTCCATTTATATCTTTATAATCGTCATTTATATATTTGCCAACCAAATCTTGTCTATTCGGATTTATGAGCATTTTTGCAAATTTTTTACCACCTTGATAGTTGATTATTTTATACACAAATACATAGTTGTTTTTATTTTCACCAAATTTTATATTTTTTATGAAATCTTTCACTTCGTTTTGAAGATTAATTTTATTGTAATTTTTTAGGTTTGATTTGTATTTTATATATTCTATCACGGAGTTTACTTCTCGTTCTATCTCTTTTTTTTGAGACTCTATATAAGTTGTTCTTATATCCTTGATTTCGCGTTGAAACATGTCGTATTGGTTTGATATGAAAAAATAGCTAGTCAATAAAACCAAAGAGCTTATTATAATCATAGAGCTTATGATGATAACAGTAGATATGTTGTCTTCTCTTATAATCTTCAAGATGCATCCTTAATTAAAGCTAGATTATATTATGATAATGACAATATTTTTCTTAAAAGGAGCATTAATGGATCAAAAAATGATAAAAAAACTCTCCAATCTATCTGTTTTATATGCTGAAGACGAAGTAGGTGTCAGACAAAATGTCTCTGAAATGTTATCACTTTTTTTTAAAAATGTATATCTCGCCGATAATGGACTTGATGCATATGAGCTTTTCTTGGAAAAAACACCAGATTTGATTATCACTGATGTGAAGATGCCTGTTATGGATGGTTTAGAGCTTTCAAAACGCATAAGAGAAAAAGATAAAAAAGCACAAATCATCATCATCTCAGCTCACACTGAGATTGACTACATGTTAGATGCCATAGAGTTATCTTTGGTGCGATATATCGTAAAACCTATCACAGAAACAAAACTCATAGAAGCACTTGATAAATTTTTAAATTCATTACAAAGCGCAGGACACATAGAGATAAAAGAGGGTTGGTTCTATGATGTAGATAAAAAATTGATAAAACACGAAGATGAAGAGTATGAGCTGACGAAAAAAGAAGTCAAATTTTTGGAGATAATCACTTCAAAAGATAGCGTGATTAGTTATGAAGAGATAGAGAGAGAATTGTGGGAAGGTGAATATATGAGCTTAAATGCTCTTCGGTTGATGATGAAGAATCTGAGAAAAAAATTACCACCAGGAAGTTTAAAAAATATACAAAGCATAGGTTACAAGTTGTAACAAAAAGTAACTTATTGTGATGAAATTTGCTAATTTGTTACATTTTTTTCAACTTTACATAAGATAGACACAACTTTTGTTTATAATCGACTTGAAAACAAAATCTAAAAGGAGATTGACATGACAAAGTTTGTTAAGATTGCTGCTGTTGCAGCGTTTTTAGTTTCTTCAACATTTGCGGCTGATTATACTATCAAGTTCTCACATGTTGTAAGTCCAAATACACCAAAAGGTAAGGCTGCTGACTTTTTTGCAAAAAGAGTAAAAGAGCTAACTAATGGTAAGGTAGAAGTTAAGGTTTTCCCTAACTCTCAACTATATTCTGATAAAGCTGTTATGAAAGCTATAAGGATAGGAAATGTCCAAATGGCAGTTCCTAGTTTTTCAAAATTTACAAGATTAGTTCCTGCAATGCAACTTTTTGATCTTCCTTTCTTATTTAGAGATATGGATCATGTTCACGCAGTTATGGATGGCCCTGTTGGTCAGAAATTAAGAGCTATGGTTACAAAAAAAGGCTTTGTTGCACTAAACTATTGGGATAATGGTTTCAAGCAACTATCAACAAATAAAAAAGCTCTTATTTGGCCAAAAGATGCAAAAGGTCAAAAATTTAGAATTATGAGTTCAAAAGTTCTTGAAGCACAATTTAAAGCAGTTGGTGCAAATCCACAAGTTTTGCCTTTTTCAGAAGTATATTCTGCACTTCAACAAGGTGTTGTTGATGGAGGCGAAAATCCACTATCTAACTTCTATACAAAAAAATTCTATGAAGTTCAAAAAAATCTAACTCTTTCAAATCACGGTTATCTTGGATATCTAGTAGTTATGAGTAAAAGATTTTGGGATAAATTTCCAGCTGATTTAAAACCAAAAATCATCCAAGCTATGAATGAAGCAACAGTGTATGAAAGAAAAGAAGCTGCTGCACTTGAAGGAACATTTTTAGCAAATGTAGAAGCTTATGCTAAGAAAAGTGGCAAGTTAAAAATCTATACTCTCACAGCAGCTCAAAAAGCAGCATGGAGAAAAGCTATGGTTAAGATTTATCCTCAGTTTTATGGTGTTATTGGAGAAGATTTGATAAAAGACGCTCAGAAATAAGAGCCATTTTATAAGGTCACTTTTTGTGGCCTTAATTATATAGGGGTAATTTATGGGTAAGTTTTTTTCTATCCTTGATGTAGGCATAGCCGCATTTAATAGAAATTTAGCTGTTTTGGGGATGATAACAGGCACAACTCTGGCGTTTGTAAATGTCGTTATGAGGTATGCATTTGATTCAAGTATTACTTGGGCTGGAGAGCTTACGAATTATGCTTTTATATGGGGTATGCTTTTTGGTGCTGCTTATGGATTTAAAAGAGGAATCCATATACAAGTAACCTTGCTTTTATCAAAATTGCCAGCACCTATAGCAAAAGCATTTATGCTCTTTGCTTATAGTCTTTCATTTATATATCTAGCTTTTATGTCTTATTTTGGTTATCAGTTGATTTTGATTTTGCAAGATATGAACGAGATGAGTATAGATTTAAATATTCCGATGTGGATACCAACTCTTGTTCTTCCTCTAGCATTCGCAGGAGCAGCATACAGAGCAGGAGAAAAAGTGTTTGAAGTGGCGAAAGAAGATGCAGATAAAGTTATAAAAACAGCAGAAGATGAGATTATTCACGATACAAGTGAACGCTCAGGTGCAGATGTACAAGAGGAAGGAGGGGAGCCGTTATGATGATAGCAACTCTTTTTATACTTCTTTTTGCATTGATGCTTATAGGTGTTCCTGTAGCAGTTAGCTTAGGAACTAGTACGATGCTCACAGCATTGATGTTCACAAATTTCGATCTTATGGGCGTACCATCTGAAGTATTTGATGGACTAGACCAATATACTTTGATGGCGATTCCTATGTTTATCCTAGCTGGCGCATTTCTCTCAAAAGGAAGTGCAGCAGGGCGAATCATAGAATTTGCCAAGTCGATAGTAGGACATCTACCAGGTGGCCTTCCGATAGCAGCTATCTTTGCAAGTATTATCTTTGCTGCAGTTTCAGGCAGTTCACCAGCTACAGTTGTTGCGATTGGCTCAGTGATGTATGGAGCTATAAAAGAAGCAGGATATCCGACTAAATACGCTATAGGCACAATTGCAACTGCAGGGAGTTTGGGCATACTCATACCACCTTCTATCGTATTTATCGTGTATGGCGTTACAGCGGATCAATCTATCGGTAGATTGTTTATGGCGGGAGTCATCCCTGGGCTACTTATAGGTTTTATGCTTATGGTTGTCACTTATATTGGAGCAGTAAAGCTTGGTTTTAAAAGAACTAAGATGGCTCCTTTTAGCATGAGAGTGAAAAAATTCAAAGAAGCCTTTTGGGCTTTGATGCTTATAATTTTGATTATAGGTGGGATTTACGGAGGATTGTTTACTCCAACAGAAGCAGGAGCTGCCAGTGCTTTTTATGCTTTTTTTATTTCAGTTTTTGTTTACAAAGATTTGAAATTTAAAGATTTGCATAAGATTGTACTTGATTCTGCTATGACGAGTTCGATGATTTTCTTTTTGATCGCAAACGCTATGATTTTCTCTCATTTCTTGACTGATGAGAGCATTCCGCAATACATAACAAATCTCATACTCCAAGCACATGTTGGACCGATAATGTTCTTGGTGATCATAAACTTGCTACTTATACTTATGGGGCAATTTATGGAGCCAAGCTCTATCGTTATGATTACAGTTCCACTGCTATTGCCAATAGCTATGAAACTTGGAATCGACCCTATTCACTTAGGAGTTATTATGGTTATAAATATGGAGATAGGCATGATAACCCCACCAGTTGGCTTAAACCTCTTTGTCGCTAGCGGCATCACGGGTCTAAGCCTAAAAGATGTAGTTGTAGCTTCACTACCGTGGGCACTAACTATATTTGTAGGGCTAATTCTTATAACATATATACCAATCATATCTCTATGGTTGCCAAATATGATGTATGGGCTACAATAAAAATTTTAAACTTTACATGTAGAGAATCTTTTCTCTACATGTAGACTTTTGACAATATTAATCTAATTTGCTACAATAAACCAAAAAAGGTAAATCATATGATGACAACAATGAGCATAAGAGAT
>JALUMJ010000202.1 GCA_027040375.1 Campylobacteraceae bacterium | reverse complement strand
TTCCATTTTTTATACTTCGCTCCATCAGTGATGCAGCTGACATGGATGCTAGTTTTAGTTTTGATGAATTTTTAGAATCATCAGCGAGAATTTCGGCAGATTTTATAGTGTCGATGGTTGATAAATTAATTGATTAAACTAAGTAAAAAACTTTTAAGAAATACAGGCAGAATAAATGCAAGATACTCGCTTATAAAAGAGGGTGATCGTATTTTACTTGGTCTTAGCGGGGGAAAAGATTCCCTTTGCTTAGCGCATGTGATGAAGCATATCCAAAAAGTTGCACCATTTAAATTTGAATTTAAAGCTGTAACTATAGCATACGGCATGGGTGAAAATTTAGAAATTTTACATAAACATTGTGCTGAACATGAAATAGAACACGAGATTTATGATACTAAAATTTATGATTTGGCAAAAGAGAAAATAAGAAAAAACTCTTCCTTTTGTAGCTTCTTCTCAAGGATGCGAAGAGGCGCACTATACAGCTATGCACTTGAGCATGGTTATAACAAACTAGCACTTGCACACCACTTAGATGACGCAGTTGAAAGCTTTTTTATGAATTTTTCGTATAATGGAGCACTTCGTTCAATGCCTCCAATATACAAAGCAAAAAATGGCTTAGTTGTTATTCGTCCTTTCATACATGTAAGAGAAAGACAATTGGTAGAACAGGCAAAAGAGGCTAATATCCCCTTAGTTAGCGACGAAGCTTGTCCTGCTATGCGTTTTGATGTAAAAATGCCAGTGGCTAGAGCTAAGACAAAAGAGATGCTAGCAAAGATGGAAGAAAATAATCACGAACTTTTTACCTCTTTGCGTAAGTCTTTTGAAAACATAAATGTATCTAGTTTTTGTGAAGAGGAATATCTGGATTTTTAATGCTCTAAAATATAATCGATTATATTTTTTGCACCATTTGGATGAATGATATTTTTTAAATTTTGCGAAATCTTTTCTAAGTTTAAATTTTCAATCTCACTGATAACATCTATATCATTTAGTTCGTTTTCTCTTTTTAATAAAGCCAAATTTTTATCTGCAAGCATTTTTGCATTAAAGTATTGATGATCTCCTGCTGCAAATGGATAGGGGATAAAAAGTGAAGGTATAGACAAAGCACAAAGCTCCCATAGAGTGCTAGCACCTGAGCGACTTATGGCAAAATCTGCTTTTGATATCTTTTTGACTATATCTGTCGAGAAATCAAAAATATCAGCATCTATATGGTTTTTTATATAAAATTCCTTTATCTTTTTAAAATCATTTTTGCCAGTTTGGTGTATTATTTTTATACCTTTTTCGTTTAGTTTGAGTGCAAGTGACATTGATAGATTGTTTATAGCCAAGGAGCCTTGAGAACCACCTAAAAAGATGATAGTTTTTAATTTGCTCACTATTTTAGAGTTTTTGAAAAAGATTTCTCCGACTGGATAGTCTTTTATCTTGCTATTATCATCATAAGAGCTAAAAAATTCTTTGGCAAAAGGCTTTAAGAGTTTGTTTAGTTTTCCCATAGTAGCATTTTGTTCGTGAATATATAAGTCTATACCACTAAATATGCCAGCAAGAGAAGCAGGAGCTGCGGAATAGCCACCAACGCAAATCAACTTTTTTATTCCATGTTTTTTGAAGATTTTTCTACATGTAAAGGCTGATTTTATGATGCTTCCAAGTGAGCTAAGTTTTTGCAAACCTTTTTTATTTACGACGCCTTGTGAGTTTAAAAAATATACTTCACTAAATCCAACCTCGTTTTTAAACCAACTTATATCTTGACCTCTTGTTGAGCCTATATAGATGGGTTTTATACCTTTTTTATTTAAAACATCTTTAAAAGCTCTTGCGATAGATAGGTGCCCCCCAGTTCCTCCTCCTGTGATGGCTATGCTCATATCTTGGCTCTTTTGCTTAGCATTAAAACCATACCAATTCCGATGCTAAGAGCCAGCAACGAACTTCCTCCGTAGCTCAAAAAAGGGACAGCGATGCCTTTAATCGGTGTTAGCGAAGTGATTCCATAAGCATTCATTAAAAAGGAAAAAACAATAAGCAAGCCAATTCCTAATGAAAAAAGATAATATACACGATTTTCACTTCTGCTAGAAATTTTAAATATTCTATAAACTATCATGAAGATAGCCGCGGTTATTATAAAAATACCAATAAAACCTACTTCTTCAGCAATTCCAGCCAAAACGAAATCCGTATGAATTTCACTTAAAAAGCCTAGTTTAAATGAGCCTGAGCCTAAACCTTGACCAAATAATCCACCATGATTTATGGCATTTAATGAATTTGATATCTGATAAGGCTCAGGTGCATTTTCAACTCTTAAAGCTTGGGCAAGATTTTCAGGAAGTAGCGATAAAACCATATTTTGGATAGTTGCCCACCAGACTTTGATTCTTAAAATCCTATGTTGAGATGTAAAAACAGCTATTAAAAATACTATAATTGACAATAATATGGAAATCATAAACAATTTTTTACTAGTCCCTGCAAAAAAAGCCATAACCGCTAGAGTTAAGGCAAGCACTATAACTTGTCCCAAGTCATTTTGCATAACTGCTATAAGATAAACGACGAGTACAAAAACTGCAACATAAGGAAGTATAATTTTTAACTCTTCTTTTAGCGATTTTTTCTTTTCATCAAGTTTTCTAGCGAAACTCCAAGCTAAAAAATAGACAAAACCTACTTTGAAAAATTCAACAGGCGCAAAAGAAAAACCCGGTAATCTTATCCACCTCTTTGCTCCACCTGCGCTTGTCACTAGACTTTGGGGAAGATAATGCATAATCCCCATCAGAAATAAGCAAATAAAAAATATACTAAAACCTATGATTGTAAGGCTTTTTTCTGGATTAAGTTGGGAAAGTGTCCACATGATGAAGATTGAGAACATTCCTACAGCAAATTGTCTAATAAAAAAGTGAAATTCTGAGTAGTTAAAATATATATTTGCAAAAATTGGCAAGGATAAAGAAAATACAATACCCACAAATATACAAAATGAACTTAATATAAAAAGAGATTTATCTGTTGACATGTGAGAAATACCCAATATTTTTTTCTTTATTGTACAAAAATTTTGTTAAAAAGGTGCTTGATTGGGTGCTTAAATATGGAATGAATTTTGCTTTATAACGGATAATATCAACAAATGGAGTCAAAATGTCTTTCGAGATAAGTAAAACACATTCTTTATTAGCAGCTGGCATGAGTGCTAGGTCTTTAAGGCAGGAGATAATCGCTGGAAATATCGCAAATATAGATACGCCTTTTTATAAAGCAAGGGGTTTGGATTTTGAAACAGCATTGATGCAAAAAGCAAAAGATGTGTATCAAGATGATAACTCAAAAGATTTAAAGATGGCACGAACTGATGCATCTCATATGCGTGGAATTAGTGAAACAAATGATAAAAAAGCTACAATTTATCTAAGAGATGGGCATACCCAAAGAAATGATGGAAATACAGTTGATTTGGATATAGAAACAACAGAGCTTAGTAAAAATGCGATTATGTATAGCGCATTAACAGCAGCTCTAAAGAAAGACAGTATGATTTTTAAAAGCGTTTTAGACGCTTCAGCAAAGGTTTAAGAGATGGCATTTTTAAGTGATTTTGACATAAGTGGATATGGGCTTTCAGCACAAAGATTTCGACTAAATGTAATCAGCTCAAACATAGCAAATGCAAACACAACAAGAACAAGTGAAGGCGGGCCATACCAAAGAAGAGAAGTTATATTTAAAGCAAAAAATTTTGATACTGCTTTAAATAATGAGATAAATAACAATAACAATATGTTAAAATTTGAAAATCCATTGGATGATCCATTTTTGCAAGAAAATGCAAATCCTGCTATAATGAGTGTGGCAGTAGATAAAGTTGTAAGAGATGAGAGTGGTTTTAAGATGAAATACGACCCCTCAAGTCCAGATGCAAACAAAGAAGGATATGTGGCATATCCAAATATAAACCCAGTGATTGAAATGGCCGATTTAATAGAAGCTACAAGAGCGTATCAGGCAAATGTAGCAGCATTTCAAAGCGCAAAAACCATGGCACAAAGTGCTATAAATATCATAACAGGATAAAAAAATGCAAAATAGTCTTGATAAAATTTCATCATTAATCAGCAATGCAAGTGCAAAAACAAATGTTGCAAAAAGCGGTGGAGATTTTTCAAAAGTATTAGAAAATACACTCTCACAGGTCAATAAACTTCAAGAAAATAGTGATAAAGCTATGTCTGCTATGGCAACAGGAGAAGTAAAAGATTTGCATCAAGCTGCTATCGCTATAGATAAGGCTGAGCTTAGTATGAAAATGATGCTTGAAGTGCGAAATAAAGCCTTAAATGCGTACAAAGAAATATCTAGAACGCAAATTTAATTTTCTAGTAATTTTGTATATTGAATAATATAAAGCCAAACACCGCCAAAATAATATTTTTATTCGCTCTTGTCTTTCTAGGCTTTCTTATCTTTCTTGGTGCTATATTTTATTGGTCCAATACAAACAGAAGGCTACCAAATCTTACATATACCGAGATAAACAGAGCATTGCGAGGCGATATCATCAGTAAAGATGGTTTTAAAGTTGCTACTAGCAAAAAATTATATAAAGTATCGATGGATACGAGAAATTTAGACAAAGGCAAGAAAGAGTTATTTATAAAACTATATACTCTATATAGTGGCGACAATCCAAAAAAGATAAAAAAAATTATAAATTCTCATTTTGGCAATGTAGTCCTTTCATATAATGTAGATTCCAAAAGAGCGAAATATCTAAAAAATCTAGCTAGAAAATTAATCATTTTAAAAGTGTTTAAAATTTATGAAAACAAAAAGACAAAAAGAACTTTTTTACATGGTTTAAGCGTAGTTGAAAGTGGTGAAAAAAGAATTTATCCTGCAATTGACACTTTAACTCCAGTGACTGGATATATAAAAAAATATGAAAAAAATAGAATTACTAGAGTAAAAGGCGTTAAAGGATTAGAGAGGTATTATGAAGATAAATTAAGACCCATACAAGATTCAATCTTGCAAGGACACCGTGATATAGCAAACACTGTGATACTTGATAGATATAGCATAAGTAGAAAAAGTATAGATGGTTACAATATATATCTAAATGTATCTTTAAAAATTCAAAAAATCATCGAAAAAATACTAGATGTTAAAAAGACATATTTAGATGCGTATGAGATAATCGCATGCGTAATGGACAGTAGAACTGGTTCGATTTTGGCATTGGCTACTAGCAATAGATTTAATCCTGATTCGATAAAAAGAAGTGATTATCCATCGTTAAATGTCGCAGCTGTTGAGTACTCTTATGAGCCAGGCTCCGTTATGAAGCCCGTTACTTTTGCTTTGTTGTTGGAACATAAAAAAATAAACCCTTTTGACTTGGTTAGGATTTTTGGGGGAAAATATAAATTAGGAAGAAGAACCATAAGGGATGCCCATGCATATGATTGGCTTAGTGCCGAGGATGTTATAGTGCACTCTAGCAATGTAGGCATCGCTCAGATTGCCCAAAATCTTGATCCAATTGAATTTTATCAAGGATTAAAAGATTTTGGATTTTCTAAAAGAAGTGGCATAGATTTACCTTATGAAGTAAGAGGCGAGATTCCACCATTGCATAAATTTAATTCAATTACTTACAAAGCAACTGTTGGATATGGCTATGGGATGAGAGCAAATTTTATGCAACTTATGAAAGCATATAGTGTTTTTGACAATAATGGTAGAGCTGTGACACCAAGAATAGCTAGAAAGTTTTCTCTTAAAAATAGTAAAACAAGACCATTTTTAATGCCAAATCAAAAACAAGTTATACCTGTAGCAGTAGCTAAAAGAGTTAAGAAGATATTGGTAAAAACAGTATTAAAAGGAACAGGGAAAGCAGCTATATATGATGGTTTGGAGATTGGTGGCAAAACTGGAACAGCTCATATAGCAGGAGGTGGTGGATATACAAACAATTATAATAGTTCATTTTTTGGTTTTGCAAATGACAAAAAAAATAGATTTATTATAGGCGTGCTAGTGAGGGTTCCTAAGAAAAAATACAACTATTATGCTTCACAAACAGCAGTACCAATTTTTAGACAAATAGCACAAAAATTAGTAGAAGAGGGGTATTTAACCCCTAATCAATAAACTGCTTTTTTGAAGATATATCTAGGGTTATTATACTGTCTTCAATGCTGCTAAGACCACCTCTATCACCAGTATTTAGAAACTTTAAAAAAGCTTCTTGTTCTCTGTGTAGTGGCT
>JALUMJ010000201.1 GCA_027040375.1 Campylobacteraceae bacterium | reverse complement strand
TCTTCAAAATGGAAAAACAGATCTTCTCTCATGATATACTCCTTAAAAATTCAAAACTCCAAGGTGTCAGTAAAAACATCAAAGACAAAGCAAAAATCACTAATGCAAAAACTTCATTGCCGTAAACTACTTTTTTCTTTTCCTCTCCCTCATACTTCATGGATTGGTAAATTTCAACAAATCTGTAAAATATGATAGATAAAAGCCCTAACAACACGATAATAGCACCTATCATCAAAAGCAGATGCTTATTAACTTTAGCTATGTCAATCATAGCACCAAAACCATAAAGCTCGCTAAAGAACATAGGGCTTGGAGGAATTGATACTATCGCCAACAAAAACAAACCAGTTAAAAAATAAAACACTTTGCCCTTTACTCCGCTATAACCTTTTAATGCTCCCGCTATCCTGTACTTTCCTTTTGATTCTAAGATGCCGGTTGATAGGAAAAGAGCTGGCTTTAAAAATGCATGAGCTCCAAAATGCAAAAGTGCTGGGAATATACCGCCACTTGCCCAAAAAAGTGCAATAATCGCCATATGCTCTACGCCAGAGAGTGAAAAAAGTCGCATAAAATCTTTCGCACGATATATCAAAAAAGAGACGATAAATATAGTCAAAGCCGTATAGATAAATACAAATATAAATACATGTTGGTGATTTATGATACTCGCAATTTTGCTAAATCTAAAAAACCCAACTATGACAGCACTCTCTAAAATACCACTAAAAAGAGCGGCTATGGGATAAAAAGAGGCTCTTTCTATATTGGCAAGCCATAAATTCATAGGGAAAAATCCCATCTTTATAAACATACCAAGTGTCGTGATAGCAAATCCTATCTCAAACAAGAACGGTGATTTTATATGTTTTGCGTTTTGCAACAAAGCTGAAAAACTCATCGCATTTTCACCTAAAATAGGCTTTGCACTTGCATAAATCAAAATGATACCAAAAAGTATCAAAGAGATGGCGATGGCACCTACTATCATATAATTCCAAGCCTCTTTTTTTGCTGCTAATGTTTGATTTGTTTTTATCATATAGACTGTACTTAGCGTAGCAGTCTCTAAACCTATCCAATAAACCCCCATATTGTTTGCCAATATGGAAACAGTAAGACCTATCCAAAAAATTGCAAAAAATCTATAAAATTTTGCATTTTCACTTTTGCTTATCTTTACATGTAAGTCAAGCGTACTAACTGCTAGCGTTACGCAAATAGCTACGATAGATGAAACAAGCATTATATATGCACTTAATTTATCTATGACTAGATAATCACCCCAAAGAGCATAAGGCTTTGGTAAAAAAAATAATCGTATTGAGGGAATCAAAATCAAAAGTGAAGTGATTGGAAAAAGATATTTGGATTTGCTTATATCCCAAAATGAAAATACCAACATGATGAGTGCGGGCAGCATCAAAAGAAAAATCACGATAACTCCTCCGATTTAAAAAGTAGATTTATGATGACAATCGCCATCAATAAATCAAA
>JALUMJ010000200.1 GCA_027040375.1 Campylobacteraceae bacterium | reverse complement strand
AAGAAAAAGATGAAAATACTCTTTCTTACATCAATATTAGTGTCGTCTAACTGGCTTATTTTTATCTGGGCTATATCGAATGATAAGATAACAGAAGCTAGTTTGGGTTATTACATAAATCCGATAGTAAATGTGATTTTAGGTATATTGTTTTTTTCAGAAAAACCAACAAAATTTCAAAAAATCGCTATACTTTTTGCGTTATTTGCCATAGTAAATGAAATCATATCTTTTGGTTCCATTCCTCTAGTTTCTGTGTCTCTTGCATTAACCTTTGGATTTTATGGTATGTTTAGAAAAAAAATATCTCTCCCATCAGTTGCGGGCTTATATATAGAAACACTATTGATCTCTCCTTTTGCAATTATTTACTTTATCTACTTAGTATATACATCTGCCAATATGTTTGTCTTTCCTCCAAATTATATTTCATGGCTCCTAGTATGCGCTGGTCTTATAACGGTGATTCCACTTTTGTGGTTTAATGCAGCTACTACAAGAATATCACTAGTAAAACTTGGTTTTTTACAATACATCGGGCCAACCCTTGCTTTTTTACTTGGAGTTTTTGTATATCACGAGCCTTTTGATGAAAAAAAACTTATAACTTTTGCTTTTATCTGGATTGCGCTAATCTTCTTTACTATGGATTCTAGGTATCCAAAAAAATTATAATGCTACAATATGTAACTTTATGAAACAAAAATGAAATTATTTAAATTTCCTTGCAAATTTAAACTAAAAATCAATTTTATAAAAGTATAATGAATTAATGTTGATTTTGACACTATTGCCATTTTATGACAATAACCAAATTCTACAAAATTTTTTAAAGGATTCATATGAAATCAAAGATTGCAAAAATTTCTATAGCGACAATAGCCGCTTTAAGTTTAAGCGCATCAGTTGCAAGTGCAGATACACTAAGCGACACTCTAAGTCAAGGTTACCTTAAATGCGGTATAAACTCAGGTCTTCCAGGATTTGCTTCAGCTGACTCAAAAGGACATTGGAGCGGTATTGATGTAGAAGTATGTAGAGCGGTTGCAGCAGCAGTTCTAGGGGATCAAACAAAAGTAAAATATACATCATTGAATGCTAAAGAAAGATTTACAGCACTTCAAAGTGGTGAAATTGATCTTCTTTCAAGAAATACTACTTGGACAGAAACTAGAGACTCATCACTTGGTCTTAACTTTGCGGGTGTAAACTTTTATGATGGTCAAGGTTTCTTGGTTCATAAATCACTCGGTGTAAAAAATGCTAAAGAACTTGATGGTGCAGCAGTTTGTGTTCAATCAGGAACTACAACTGAACTTAATCTTGCTGATTATTTTAGAAAAAATGGAATGAAATACAAATTAGTTGCTTATGATTCAAATGACCAAGTTTTAAAAGGTTTTGAAACTGGAAGATGTGATGTTATCACTTCTGACTCATCTCAACTTTATTCATTGAGAATTAAATTAAAAAATCCTGCCGGATCAATGGTTCTTCCAAACATCATATCAAAAGAGCCTTTGGGACCAGTTGTTAGACAAGGTGATGACAAATGGTTTAATATAGTAAAATGGTCTTATAACGCAATGGTAGCTGCTGAAGAAGCTGGAATCACAAGTAAAAATGTTGATAGCATGCTAAAATCAAACAACCCTACAGTAAAAAGAATACTTGGAGTTGAAGGCAAACTTGGTGAAAACCTTGGTCTTAAAAAAGATTTTGCATATCAAATTATCAAGCAAGTTGGTAATTATGGCGAAGTATTCGAAAGAACTGTCGGAATGGGATCACCTCTTAAAATCAAAAGAGGCTTAAATGCTCTTTGGACAAAAGGCGGATTACAGTACTCTCCTCCATTTAGATAATCTTCATATAACACATTTACATTTATGGGCGGTTAATTCCGCCCTACACTACAAAATAAAGGAATTAAATGTTTGCATTATTAAGAGACCGAAAAGTGAGGGGAATACTTTTTCAACTACTTACCATAATCGGTTTAGTTGCATTTTTGTGGTATATTGGCACAAATACTGTACACAATATAGAACAAAGAGGCATCCGAACTGGTTTTGGTTTTCTAACTGGAACTTCTGGATTTGCTATCAACGACTCACCAATCGCCTACAATGAAACCTATACTTATTGGAGAGTATTTTTTGTTGGTTTATTAAATACTATTATCATATCTGTAATCGTTATCTTTTTATCTAGTATTTTGGGGCTTATAATAGGTGTTTTGAGATTATCAAATAACTGGCTTATAGCAAAGTTGTCATCTGCTTACATAGATATTTTTAGAAATATACCAATACTTTTACAAATCCTGTTTTGGTACAATGTGGTTTTAGCTACTTTGCCAAGCCCTAGAAAAAGCATAGAATTATTTGGTTCTATTTTTATAAACAACCGAGGTTTTTATGTGCCTAAACCAGATATGAATAGCACCACTATAGGAGTTATGGTTTCTGTTGCTTTTGTTTTTGTTTTTGTTTTTTTTCTAAATAGATGGGCAAATAAAAGGCACGAAGAAACTGGAGAGGATTTTCCTGTTTTATATACTGGACTTGGGCTTTTAGTGGTTGTGCCAATTGCCGCATATTTTATCTTTGGAGCAAATTTCAATTTTTCTTATCCGCACTTAAGAGGTTTTAACTTTACAGGTGGAAAAACTTTTTATCCAGAATTTTTAGCACTTACATTTGCGCTTACTATATATACTGCAACTTTTATAGCCGAAGCTGTAAGAAGTGGTATAGAAGCCGTAAGCAAGGGACAAAAAGAAGCGGCAGCATCTATAGGACTTTCAAGTTATCAAGCACTGAAACTTGTTGTTTTACCTCAAGCCATAAGAATTGCGATACCACCAACTATCAATCAGTACCTAAACATAGTTAAAAACTCATCTTTGGCGACTGCGATTGGTTATCCTGAGTTAGTAACTGTATTTGCTGGTACTACACTAAATCAGGTGGGACAAGCTATAGAGATCATTTCTATGACAATGCTCGTTTATCTAGTGGTAAGTTTAGTAGTATCTGCTCTTCTAAATTGGATAAATTTTAAAATGAAAATTAAGGAAAGATAAAGTGGCTGTATATAATAAAGTCGAAACAAGGGAGGCACCGTCAAACTCAAAGGGTATGGTGTATTGGTTAAGAGCAAATTTATTTTCAACACCACTAAATAGTGCTATGACGATACTTGGAATCGCTTTTCTTTTTTGGGTAATTCCTCCTTTTATAAAGTGGTCAATCATAGATGCAAATTTTGCTGGCTCCACTAGAGCTGATTGTACAGGAGATGGTGCTTGCTGGGTTTTTGTTAGAGCAAAAATGGACATGTTCATGTACGGTTTTTACCCAGAAGTTGAAAGATGGAGAATTCATCTTACTTATGCACTATTTTTTGTAGTAATTGCTTCTTTTAAATATTTAAAGCAAGCTATGCCAAAAATCATAATCGCTATTATATATTTTATAATTGCTTTTATCCTTATAAGAGGTGGTTTTTTTGGTTTAGAAACTATTGACACAAATAAATGGGGCGGGTTGATGCTTACTATTGTAGTCTCTTCCGTTGGTATAGTTTGTTCTTTCCCACTTGGAATCATACTTGCATTTGGAAGAGCATCAAAATTGCCTATCATTAAAAGTGTATCTGTTACATATATCGAATTTATAAGGGGTGTTCCACTTATTACAATTTTATTTATGTCATCAGTTATATTGCCTCTATTTTTTCCTGAGGGAGTTACATTTGATAAATTACTTCGTGCACTTATAGGTATAACACTATTTCAAGCTGCTTATATTGCAGAAGTTATCCGTGGCGGTCTTCAATCGATACCATCTGGGCAATATGAGGCAGCAGATGCTGTTGGTCTTTCATATTGGCAAAAAATGCTTCTAGTTATATTGCCGCAAGCTTTAAAAGTTGCTATTCCAAACTTGGTTGGCTCATTTATAGCACTTTTCCAAGATACTACACTTGTTCTCATCATTGGTTTATTTGACCTGTTGGCGATGGTTCAAGTAACAGGGAGTGATTCACACTGGCTAGGATTTGAAACTGAGGGATATGTATTTGTAACACTGATATTTTGGGTATTTTGTTATAGTATGTCAGTTTATAGTAAGTCTTTGGAAAAAAGATTTAACACCAATTTAAAATAGGAAAAATTATGGACAATAAAAATGATGTAATAGAAATAAAAAATTTAAATAAATGGTATGGCGATTTTCATGTCTTAAAGGATATAAATCTAAATGTAAAAAAAGGTGAAATTATCGTAGTAGCTGGCCCATCAGGAAGTGGAAAATCTACGCTAATTAGATGTATAAATTATCTTGAACAATTTCAAGAAGGACAAATTGTCGTAAATGATGTTGAATTAACTGATGATGTTAAAAAGATAAAAGCTATTCGAGAAGATGTAGCTATGGTATTCCAACATTTTAACCTATTTCCTCATCTTTCTATCGTAGATAATCTAACTCTTGCTCCTATTTGGGTAAAAAACACACCAAAGAAAGAGGCTATAAATACAGCTATGGAATTTCTTGAACGAGTCGGAATCGCTGATCAAGCAAAAAAATATCCCAACCAGTTAAGTGGTGGGCAGCAACAAAGGGTAGCAATCGCTAGAAGTCTTTGTAAAAATCCTTCTATCATGCTTTTTGATGAACCAACAAGTGCACTTGATCCTGAAATGATTTCAGAAGTTTTGGATGTTATGATTGAACTTGCACAAGAAAAAAGAACTATGGTTTGCGTAACTCA
The DNA here is from genome assembly GCA_027040375.1 of Campylobacteraceae bacterium. Lineage (GTDB taxonomy): Bacteria > Campylobacterota > Campylobacteria > Campylobacterales > Sulfurospirillaceae > JAADIZ01. The sequence goes on along the minus strand of JALUMJ010000200.1, from coordinate 1,602 downwards.
TGAGATGGGATTTGCAAAAAAAGTTGCGGATCGTGTTATCTTTATGGAAGCAGGTCAAATCATAGAAGAAAATACACCTGAAGAATTCTTTGAAAACCCTCAATCAGATAGATTAAAATTATTTTTATCTCAAATACTTTCACATTAAATCACGGGGCTTTTGCCCCTTGATTTACCTTTTTTTGCTATAATTTTAAAAAATATAAAAGGTTTAATATGGATCAATTTTTTCCTGCTATTTTCATATCTATTGTAGTTGCTTTTATACTAATCAAAAATATAAAGAGAATTACAGAAGGAATGGACAAAGATGCTTTAAATCCTTATGAAAAGTATGCAAAATTTTCCGCACATATCCAAGAGTATATCAGAGATATAAAAAAAGATATTAATAAAACTGATGAGAGTATATATATTTTAGTAGATGGCAAAGATTTGGAAGATACGCAAGAAAAATTATCTGATTTCATAAGAAAACTGGTTTTCTTTGAAACTTCTATGGCAAAAAACAGATCAAAACAGGATATAGAAAGCGAATTAGCCAAAACACTCATAAACTTAGATGCTTTTGTAAGAGAAAATATAAAAGATGGAGAGTTAATAGCTAACAAGATGAAAGAAGATTTGCAAACTAGATTTCAAGAGTTAACTGCTTAAATTCTAGCATCTTCAGTTCGGCTTCTTCTAGGCTTATCGGTTTAAAATTTATAAAATTCCCTGCTTTTAACTGTGATAATTTAAAGCAATCTATGGGTAAAACTGAACCAATCTTTGGATATCCACCGATGGTTTGTCTGTCTTTTAGCAAGACTATAGGTTGTCCGTCTTTTGGTATCTGAATTGCTCCAAAACTAATCCCCTCAGATATAATTCCTTCTATTTTGCATTTTATAGGTTTTGATTCTAAGCGATAGCCCATCCTGTTGTTTTGTGAAGAAATTTTATATGTTTGGTTAAAGAAATTTTCTATCTGTTTTTTATCAAAATGATTCTCTTGATATCCTAAAATAACTCTTAGAGTTAAATTATCTTCATAAGGGGGAATAAACTCTTTTTTTAGACAAATATTGTGTTCCTCAAAGCTATTATCTAAAAATCTTAACTTGTCTCCACTTTTAAGATTTGTGCCGATATTTTCTTTTATAGTTACAGAGTTGCTTCCTAGCTCTTGTTTTATGTCAAATCCACCTTTTACTCCAAAATAAATTCTGGCTCCCTTTTTAGCAAATCCAAACTCAAGCAAATCACCCTTTTTTAAATTATGAGTTTTCCAAATATCAACTTTTTTAGAATTTATAGTAAAATTTGCATCTGCTCCACTAACTGCGATAGTACATGTATCATCAACTTCAAGCTTTAAGCCACCAAGTGTGATTTCTATACAATTTGTATTTTGTGCATTATAAAGCAGTTTATTTAGAATGATGTAGGCATACTCATCCATGACCCCAGAATTTGTGATACCTTTGTCATTAAGACCAAATCTTCCAAAATCTTCTACGATACTAAGAAGTCCGCCAGTTAGAACTTTAAAACTACTCAAATCACACCACCGTTTTTTATAAATTCATCTTTTGTTATCGGCTTAAATTTTACAATATC
>JALUMJ010000199.1 GCA_027040375.1 Campylobacteraceae bacterium | reverse complement strand
GGCAAAATTATCTTATCTTAGCAGCCACAAGTGGAGATACTGGCCCAGCTACTCTTGATACCTTTTCAAACAAAGACAATATAAAAGTAGCTTGCATGTACCCAGATGGTGGAACTAGTGATGTTCAAAGATTGCAAATGGTCACTCAAGATGGAAAAAATTTAAAAGTTTTGGGTATCGTTGGAAATTTTGATGATGCACAAAATGCTCTAAAAACCTTGCTTGCCTCATCCTCTTTTAAAGATGAGCTCCAAAAACAAAATATAAAACTAAGTGCTGCAAATTCTGTGAATTTTGGTAGGATTATCTTTCAGATAATTTACCATATCTTTGGATATATATCACTTTTAAAGCAAAGAAAAGCAGATTCTTTTTACGACATAATTCCAAGTGGAAATTTTGGAAACGCTCTTGGAGCATATTATGCAAAAAAGATGGGGCTTCCTGTTAAAAAGATACTAATCGCTTCAAATATAAACAATATTTTAACTGATCTTATAAACACAGGAGTTTATGATTTAAGGCAAAGAGAGTTGTTAAAAACCACCTCTCCTGCTATGGACATACTCATCTCATCAAATGTAGAGAGAGTTTTATTTGACAAGTTTGGAGGCGCTAGATGCAAAGAATTGATGAAAGATTTGAAAGAGAAAAAATTCTATAAACTCACAGCTGATGAGTTGAAAAAGCTAAGAGAAGATTTTGATGCAGTATATTGTGATGATAACTTTGCAAAAAATACTATAAAAAAATATGCTAAAAAAGACTATATCATGGACCCTCACACTGCGACAACTCTAAGTGCTTATGAAAACTTGCGAACAGAAAATCTACCAGCCATCGCTTGTTCTACTGCACAGTGGACAAAATTTGCTCCTACCATGTTAAATGCTATCAAAGATGATGATTTAGTGTATAGCGATGAAGTGGCACTAGATGAGTTTAGCAAAACCCTACATGTAAAGACACCAAAAAGTATAAGCGATTTATTTGATAAAAAGGTTTTGCACGATAAAGTCGTTGATAAAAAAGAGATAGAGCAAGAAATCTTGAATTTTATAAAGGAATAATCGTGATACTCATACCTGCAAGAATAGAATCAAATAGATTTCCAAATAAAGTTTTGGCAAATATCAATGGTCTGCCTATGGTAATCGCAACAGCCAAGGCAGTATCGCCCTTAGATGATGTAGTAATCGCAACAGATTCACAAGAAGTTGTAAATATCTCAAAAGATTATGGTTTTAAAAGCATCATGACAAGTGATAAACATAAAAGCGGAACCGATAGGATAAACGAAGCTGTTGCAAAATTAGATTTGAGAGATGATGAAATCATAGTAAATGTTCAAGCTGACGAGCCTTTTATAGAGCCTGAAGTTGTAAAAAGTTTGATAAATCGCGTCCAAAAAGGCGTGGATAATGGTGAAAACCTCATGATGACAAGTTGCTATAAATCCATAGAAAACTCTGATGCCATAGACCCAAACCTAGTCAAAGTAAT
>JALUMJ010000198.1 GCA_027040375.1 Campylobacteraceae bacterium | reverse complement strand
CAAAGATCAACCGAACCTTCAGTGTGCCCTATTCTTACTAAGGTGCCACCTTTTTTAGCAATGAGAGGAAATATATGTCCAGGCCTTACCAAATCACTAGGCTTGCTAGTTCCATCGGCTAGAACTTTTATAGTCATATCTCTTTCATAGGCTGATATGCCAGTCGTACATGTAGCAGCATCTACAGTTACTGTAAAGGCTGTTTCGTGCTGTGAATTATTGTTCGCAACCATCGGTACAAGTTCAAGTTTATCAGAAATCTTTTTTGTAAGAGAAACGCAAATCAACCCTTTTGCATGTGAAGCCATAAAATTGACTTTTTGTGGTGTTGAAAAAGTAGCCGCATAAACTAAGTCACCTTCATTTTCTCTATCTTCATCATCAACCATCAAAACCATCTTGCCTTGTTTGATATCTTCAATCGCCTTATTTACCCTATTTACAGACATAAATTTCTCCAAATTAATTTAATTTCGTGAATTATAGCATAATCACTTGACAATTAAGATAAAATCGACTATAATTTCACCTCACAAAAAGAGTGAAGGCTCTTGTAGATTGGGGTGTCGCCAAGTGGTAAGGCATCTGGTTTTGATCCAGTCATTCAGGGGTTCGAATCCCTTCACCCCATCCACTACTTAATAAATGTCGCGGGATAGAGCAGTTTGGTAGCTCGTCGGGCTCATAACCCGAAGGTCGTAGGTTCAAATCCTACTCCCGCAACCAATTTTCTTAATTCAAACTATCAAATATTTTGTCAATCACATCTTTACTAATCTGCGGTTTAACTGTAATATACTTTTGAGTTACATCAATGCTAGTGTGTCCCAATGTGTACGATATATGCTCTATTGGTAAATTAAGATAGTTTATTGAATATGAGCCTATTAAGTGTCTTAAATCGTGTAATCTAATCTTTGGTAAATTATAAGCCTTTGTTAATCTTTGGAAAGGTTTCCTTAAATCCTTATAAGCTCTTTTTGTGTTAAGGTTTATGAAAACAAAGCCTTTTGGATATTTTGTATTTTGCTCTATACAAGAGCATAAGAAATGTTTGTATAATCTGCTATAGAGTTCATCTGTCATCTTATAACACATGTTTCGTTTAGCTTTATTTATTTTTGCGGGAATATAATACAATCTTTGGTCTAGGTCTATCATATCCCAAGTGATGTTTAATACTTCACTTTTTCGCCTACCGTGTAGTAAGAAGAAAAAAATATCTTTGTATATAGGCTCATTAAAATCTTTTATAGCTCTGATAAAGTCTTGCTGTACTGAAAGAGGGAAATTAAAGTATCTAGTATTATCAAATTTTGGTAATTCTATATCTAAAGAGGGGTTTTTTTCTACGAGCTGTAGCTTAATGGCAAATTTAAATAAAACTTTTATGATAGAAAGAATGTTTTTAACTGTTTTTACTTTGTAGTCTCTTTTTAAAAGAGAATTAGTAAAGAGCTGTATATCCATGTAAGAGATATTTTTTATATGTTTTATGCCTAA
>JALUMJ010000197.1 GCA_027040375.1 Campylobacteraceae bacterium | reverse complement strand
TTGATTTGGCACTGATGCTACTCCAAAAACTAATCCCACTGGCAAGTCAAAATAACCAGCAAAGTTTTGCTTTCTTATTTGATATGAGTGAAGTTTATGAAAAGTTCATAGGTAAAATTTATCAAGACATAGATAGTAGCACAATGCTTCAAAAACAGAGAAACTTTGGCAGTTTGCAATTAAAACCAGATATCATAACAAGAGATTTGATAATAGATACAAAATATAAAAAAATAAATAGCAAAGATGATTTAAAATTAAACGACAAATATCAGATGTTTGTTTATGGAATAAATCTTGAGATAAAAGATACAATGCTTTTATACCCTAAACATCTCTTACATGTAGATGAAGATTTAAACCTTGGTAAAGGTGAAAAGATGGTCAAATTAAAGTTAAAAACCATTGACCTTGATAGTGAGAAAGAGTTTGAAGAGTATGTTAGTGATATTAAAAAGAGATTGGAGGAGTTAAGATGAATGAAAAATTTTTATTAAAAAAACATGAAGAAATTTTGGAATATTTGTTAAAATATAAAAAAGAAAATTCATATTTTACATTTTCACCTAGAAAAAATCATAATGGACACAAAGAAAATATACTAAAATGTAGATTATGTAAAGGGTATTGGTTCCAAGGTGCAGAAGATTATATTTTTGTGGCTTTATATCATAGAGGATGTAAAGATAATAAAACAAAAACAATAGGTTTTGAATTTAGAGGAGATGTTCAATATATTGAAATAGTTTATAAGAAAGTTCAAGGAATTACTTCAAAAGAAGAAGAGTTGTATCAAAATTTACTTGCCTATTTAGAGAAGTCCCCAGAAATTAAAGAAATTCAAAAAAAACATGAAAAAAAATATTTTGCTGTTTTCAAAAGTAGCAATTTAAAAGATAATTTAAAATATTTTCTTACAATTTTTAAACCTTATGTTGATAAGTTAATAAAAGAAAATGGTTTAGAAAAAGATTTTTTTATTTCTCAAGATGAATTAAACCAAAGACTTAATGAAATTAAAAAAGTTAAAAACAACCTCTTGAAAATAGGAGTAAATATGGAATTAAAAGAAAAAGAAACAACTATCAATAATAGAATAAGAAATGTACTCCTTTACGGAGTCCCAGGAGTTGGAAAAACTTATAATACAAAAAAATTAATTAGTCTTTTAGAAACGAAACAAGAAGAAAAAGATATATTTGCACAAATCGAAGAAAATTCATTAAATGATAACAAAGAAGCAAATCAGCTTGTTGAAAATATAAATAGTAGAGTAAAATTTATAACTTTTCACCAAAGTTTCGGTTATGAAGATTTTATAGAAGGATTTAGACCAAATGATAATGGTGAGATTAAACTCAGAAATGGAGTTTTTAAAGATTTATGTGAAAATGCAAAAAAGGATTTAGAAAAAAATTACTACCTTGTCATAGATGAAATCAACAGAGGAAATATATCTAAAATCTTCGGTGAACTCATAACCCTTATAGAAGAAGACAAAAGAGGCTCTCTACATGTAACACTTCCCTACTCAAAAGAAGAGTTTAGCATACCATCAAATATCTATATAATAGGAACCATGAATAGCACAGATAAATCAATAGCCTTGATAGATATTGCCCTTAGAAGAAGATTTACTTTTATCCAAATGACGCCAAGCCCTGAACTTGTAAAGTATGAAAATGCAAAAAACTTGATGATAGATTTAAATGAAAAGTTAGATAGTGAATGCCAGATAGGACACAGTTATTTTATGAACATAGAAAACGAAAAAGAGTTGGACTTTACATGTAAGTACAAAATAAAGCCACTTTTGGAAGAGTATTTTTATGGAGATAAAGAGGAACTATATGAAGTACTGGATATTTTGAAGCCTCATTTTTAAAAAATAGAATAAGATTTTATAGAGACCACGGCATAAAGCACTGGAAAAGAGTTTTAAAAAACTACACAGTTGATAATTATTTGGCCAAAAAAAGAATTAAAGAATAAAAAATAAATGATTTTTCAACTCTTTACTTTTAAAGAAGTTTTAGCTATAATTCACGCTCGTTTTGACTCTTGCAATAATCCCTCTGTGATCAAGAGTTGTATGACGCCTATGTGGCGGTAAGAGGCATTATAACTATTTATTCTGCATTTACACTTATCCCTCATAACATTATTTTAAAAAAGGAAGAAAAATGACAACAGTAAGATTGACTAGAATGGGAAGAAAAAAGAAGCCATTTTATAGAGTAGTAGTAACTGATAGCAGAAAAAGAAGAGATAGTGGTTGGATAGAATCTATAGGATATTACAATCCTTTGACAGACCCTGAAACTGTTAGCGTTGATATGGAAAGATTGGCTTATTGGAAAAGCGTTGGAGCTAAAGTAAGCGACAGGGTTACAAAAATCACTGGCAAATAGTCATGATTGATCAATTTTTTTATGAATTTGCAAAACTTTTAGTTGACAACCCTAGTACAGTTAGGGTTGAAAAAACTGATGTTGATGAAACTTTTAGCGAGATAACTATATATGCAGATAAAGGCGATACAGGCAAGCTTATAGGCAAAGATGGAAAGATGATAAACTCATTAAAAACTATCGTGTCTGGCTGTAAAGCAAAAGACGGAATTTCATATAGAGTGAGCGTAAAAGCAAACGACGAATAAAATGAATGAAGAAAATCTAGTACAAGTCGCTAAAATAGGGCGACTTGTAGGACTAAGGGGTGAATTGAAGTTAAATATTCACTGCGACTTTCCTGAGCAATTTCATTCAAATGCCTCATTTTATACAGATAAAAACTTCAAACTGACGATAAACTCATATAATCCAACAAAAAAAACCGTTTCTTTTCAAGATTATAATACTCGTGAAGATGCTGCAAAACTTGTTAATATAAATCTTTTAGTTAGCAAAGATGACTCAGCAAAAGAGTGCAATCTTGGAGATGGAGAGTATTTTTGGTTTGATATGGTGGGTTCAAAGCTTAAAGAAAATGATAAAATCTTAGGTAAAGTAGATGAGATTGAGAGAATTGGTGCGAATGACTATCTTATAATCAAAACTTCAGATGAGTTAGTGGAGCAAAACTTTCCAAAACTGTTCTATGTGCCTTATATAGATAGATATATTATTGATTTTGACAAGAATGAAAAAATTATATATTCTAAAGATGCATTTGGAATTTTAGAGAATTCATGAAATTCACCTTTGTAACTCTTTTTGAAAATCTGGTAAAACCATATTTTGAAGATTCAATCTTAAAAAGAGCACAAAATGCTAAAATCTTGGAGTTGGAATTTAAAAATCCAAGAGATTATGCAAAAAACAAACACCAAAAAGTGGATGATTATCAAGCTGGAGGTGGTGCTGGACTCTTGATGTTTCCAGAGCCTATTTGTGATTTGCTTGATATTATCAAAAAAGATAATCCAAATGCTCACATCATTTTTCCAGCTCCTGCTGGAAAGCCATTTCGTCAGATTGATGCTAAAAGATTGGCAAAAAAAGAACATATCGTTTTTGTTAGTGGCAGGTATGAGGGAATTGATGAACGAGTGATCGAAGAGTATGGGGATGAAGTTTTTTCTATTGGCGATTATGTCTTGACTGGTGGTGAGTTGGCTAGTCTGGTCATGAGCGATGCGATTAGCAGAAACATAAAAGGAGTCCTCGGAAATGAGGACTCTTTAAGTGAGGAAAGTTTTGAAGATGGAGCTTTAGAAGCACCATCTTTTACAAAACCAAATATTTTCAGAGATAGTGCTATCCCCTCAGAGTTTTTAAAGGGAAATCACGCTATAATCTGCACCTTAAAAAAAGAAATGTCAGGTCTAAAAACAAAATATTTCAGACCAGACCTATTTTTGCGAAATAAAGGACAATTTGATGAGAAATAAATACATAGAATCATTTGAGCAAGCACAAGTTAGTGAAAAAAAGATTCCTGATTTTAGAGCTGGTGACACACTAAGAGTTGCTGTTACTATTAAAGAGGGTGACAAACAAAGAATTCAAAATTATGAAGGTGTTTGTATCGCTAAAAGAGGTACTGGTACAGGAGCTACTTTCATGGTAAGAAAAATTGGAGCTAACTCTATCGGTGTTGAGAGGATTTTCCCTCTATATTCTGACAGTATCGACAGCATAACTGTTGTTAGAAGAGGACGCGTTAGAAGAGCTAAACTTTTTTATCTAAGAGATAGAAGAGGAAAAGCTGCAAAAATTAGAGAACTTAGAAAATAATAACATAAGCCACCATTTAGGTGGCTTATGTTATAAGAAGTAGATATATAAAAGTTTATATATCTACTCGAACACGGACAGATTTAAAATTATTATTAATATACTTTTATCATCTCTTGGTTATTTATGTTGTCTATAAGAATTCTTTTGACTCTTTCTTGCCATAGCTCGCCAAACTCTTTTACCTGTTTTTCATTTGCATTTTGCGTCATAACTAAGCCCATTAATTCTTGCATTTTTGGATTGGGTGGGACTATTCCTGGGTTATAATCAACATTTACACTTTTACCGTTATCAACTCTTGTAAATCTTGCACTAGAGTTTATATTTGCTTCAAAGTTCATCAAAGAGTGCCTCGCAAATCTACCATTTAAACCTTTGAAACCACTTTTGTCTGTTGCACCTGTTATATTTGATATAACATTTGCTATGACTCCAGCCACACCATCTTCTAAGCCCTCTTTAAATTCTACTTTTACCTCTCCTCTAATGGCAGGTGTATCAGGATAAAGAGCATCAAGTGCTTTTAGTGTCATAAGGTATGCACCCGCTACTGTTGGACAACTGTGTCCTGCTGATTTTACTATCTGGGTATAATTATATTTTATAATTCCGTCTTCTACGGTTCCAAGTGTTAAAGCCAAGGGATCAAAAGTTGTAATTCCTGGAACTTCACTGAAAAATTTTGGGAAACTCATTAAAATGCTCCTAGTGCTTTTTTTACTTCATCGCTCGCCATAGTTACATTCCATGCTGGCTCCCAGACGATTTCAACTTCACAACTATTTATGCCATCAATCTTCTCAACTGCTTCTTTTGTCCATTGCTTCATCATTTCATGAAGAGGGCAACCTCTAGTAGAAAGTGTCATTGTTACATGTGCGTGATCACCTTCTATCTTAGCTCCGTAAATTAACCCTAGAGAGTAGATATCAAATCCTACCTCAGGATCTATGACTGTTTTTATCGCATCATATACCATTTCTTCAGTTACTGCCATTTTCTAATCCTTTATAATAATTTTCTAATTCATCTATTCCGTAAATAAGCGTATAATATATATTGTATATAACCAATAGTGTGCCTATTCCCATAATCATAGTTCCCACTTGAAATACAACAGGAATTTTAAAAGCTATCGCGCTTATTGCCAATAATAACCCAATTAAAGTTATCCAAAATTGAATATCTGCGACTTTTTCTTTTACCATATCATTTAACATAGGTACTTTTAGTTTTCCAACTAAAGGAGAATATCTTTGATACCAAACCAAAAATGGAAGTATTTTATAGATGTGACCAACTACAAAAAATGTGAAAAATCCAAAGAAGAGAGTGAAACCAAAGAGCAGATAGTAAGTGTCATTTCCAGTTATAACTCCTGCTAAAAGTATAAAAAAAGAGATGATGAGCGTAGCAAATGAAGCCATCATATTTTTTGCCCAAAAGTCATTTTGTTTTCTGATTCTTGTAGAAAATATCAGGTACATTTGATACAATGCAAGAAAAATTGCAACAATCGAAAGGATAATACCTCCAAATTTAAGTATATCTAGCTTTAAAAATGTTCCAAGTAAAAACAGAACTAAGCCTGTGATTATAGTGTAAAATGCGACTTCTATCGAAGTTTGTTTGAATCCATGAGAGAGTGAAAACATAGGTAGCAAAATCATACCTATTCCCATGATAGTCATAATCACATAGCCAAAGATTGTAGTAGCTATATGCATTTGTACAAGTCCTAGTATATCAGGGTAAAAACCATATACGAGATTTAGTGCTATTATAAAGCCTATAGTTACTCCTATGGTTAAAAATATATTTGATACAAATATGAATTTTGCTACTATATCCCATCTAAAAATATTTTTATAAGTCAAAAATATATTGGCTACAAATATAAGCATTGAAAGATACATAAGCATAGCACCATAAGGTAAAATCTGAGTAAGATTTGCATCAGCCAAACCAGATGTGAACATCAATATGCCACCAACAAACATATAAAATTGTATATAAGCAAAATCTTTTGAAAAGATTGGGATTTCAAGCACGACGGGAACTAACTGATACATGGCACCAAATATAGTCATCATCACAAAACCAAGCAAATAAAGATGCATCAATGACGCAATAGAAGAGGAGAGAAAATACCCACTCACTTCATTTGCATAAAAAGGTAGCA
>JALUMJ010000196.1 GCA_027040375.1 Campylobacteraceae bacterium | reverse complement strand
AGGGAGTTTTTGAAGTGGCGGTGGGTCCGATACATGCGGGAATCATAGAGCCTGGGCATTTTCAGTTTTCACAAGAAGGAGAGAGGATTCTTCATCTTGATATTAGGCATTTTTATACTTATCGTGGCATAGAAAAATCACTTGAAGGTAAAAATCTATATGAAGCCAAAGAGATAATAGAGCGAATTAGCGGAAATGAAAGCATAGCTTATCAAGTTGCTTGGTTTGATATAGTGGCGCAATCGAGTGGGATAAAATATGATGAAAAAATGAAAAAATATCACTATTTGCTTTTGGAGCTTGAGCGAATTATCCATCATCTTACTGATATAGGTTTTATACCAAATGATGCTGGTTTTGGTGCTGCTCTTAGCTTTGCTTCGCAATTAAGTGAAGATGCGAGAATGTTTTTAAAAGATTTTTGCGGACATAGATTTGGTTTTGGCAGTGTTGGCTTTGAAGCCAAAGAGTATGATCGTGAAAAATTATTAGAATTTTTAAAAACTTTAGAAGAAAAAGTAAGGTGGTTTGAAGATTGGATTACAGATATTCCTTCACTTTGGGATAGATTTGATACAACGGGAACCCTAAATAAACAAAAAGCAAGAAAGTATGGAGTCTTAGGAGTTATAGCAAGGGCTAGCGGCGAAAATGTAGATAAAAGAGATAATGATTTTTATAAAAAGCATGGTTTTGTTATGCAAAAAGAAGAGATAGGAGATGTGGCCGCAAGATTTAAACTCAGAATTAAAGAGATATATAATTCTATATCTTTGATAAGAAATTTTATAGACGATGCCCTAAAAATAGAAAAACCAACTAAGTTCAAAGATGGACAATATATGAGTTTTTGTGAGAGTTCTATCGGAGAGTTGTTTATGTTTATAGAATTAAAAGAGGGAAAAATCGAAAGATTTTACTCAAGAGACCCAAGTTTTATAAATTGGCAAGCACTTTATTTGATGATGGAAAAAGACATTATCGCCGACTTTCCACTTATCAATAAAAGTTGTGACCTAAGTTATGCCGGTAGTGATTTATAGTATAATAAGATAATAATAAAATTTAAAAGGAAACAAAAGAATGAAAAATGCAATGTTAAGCTTCGTGCTGATAATTACTTTAGGGGTAAGCTTATTTGCTGCTGATTTAAGTAAAGAGATGTTAAAACAAAATAAGCAAGTTATCAAAGCAGCAGTTGCTGCCATATCAAAAAAATTACCTCAAAAAGTAGATAAATATACACAATTTACTGCGATATCAAGTAAAGACTTGACCCTGTTTTATACTTTTGAGATTAATACCGGTGCAAAAAGCGATGAAGCTGTCAGAAGTGAAGACAAAGGAAGAATGGGCAAATATGTAACACAAGGAATCTGCAAATCTTCAAAATACTTTTTGGATTCTGATATAAATATATCTTATATTTATATAAGTGCTAAAACCAAAGCAAAACTTTTTGAATTTGATGTGACAAAAAGCGATTGCAAGAAATAGGATATACACAATAATTT
>JALUMJ010000195.1 GCA_027040375.1 Campylobacteraceae bacterium | reverse complement strand
ATTGCCCTTTTGAGCATATCTTCGCTTATAAGACTTCTTCCCATATTTGTGTGCAAAATCACACCTGTTGCGTTTATTAATGGCTTCAAGGAAGGTTCAAATACTTTCGCATAAGCTTCATCTATATCGCATACCAATTTATTGTAATCCACACTTTTGGTTATTTTAGAGATTATATTTGCCCTTAAAGTTTCAATTTTTTCTTTTGTTATTTTTGTAAGAAGTTTTTGATTACACCTGTCGAAACACTTTTCTTGTAAAATTTTATCAATTTTTGGGATTGCCCTTAAACTATTATTCATCTATTTCCTCACTTGGATCTGGTAGATTACTTTCGTTAAAAAAGTATTTTTTATTTTGAATTTTTGTTAAAATTCCTTTTTCTGATAATTGCCTAAAAAATTTTATAACAGTTGGCTTACTCACACTAACATGGCTCATAATATCTCCATAAGAGTAGTTAAACATAGATTCATCATCTAAATTTTTTAGTATAAATTTAACCAATTCCACTTGTTTTCCATCTGTTACAGCAGAAATCGTTTTAATCATATTATATGAATTATTTATCTCTTTTTCTTGCACTATTGGTAAAAGTATGTCATGAATTGCATTTAATAAATCCTTTAAGTTGATAGGCTTAACGATATAATCTTCTACTTTAAGTTTTATTGCATCTATGAGATAATCTGTATCAGTATATGCCGTGGCTACGATGGAAGGAATATCATAACCCAAGTCATATTTTAATTCTTTTAAAAATTCTATCCCATTTTCATATTTTAGATTTATATCTATTATGATTATATCTACCCTATTTTTTCGTATGACGCTTAAGGCTTCTTTACATGTAAGAACGGCAAAGATATTTTTCACAAAATCTTCTAAAACCCCTGCTGTATGTTTTAAAAGTTCCGGCTCATCTTCAATGTATAAGATATTGAAATTTCCCAATATATCAAGGTTTCTTTTGTTCATAGTCCTTCATAACCTCCAAAGGCAACTCAACACTAAACATAGCGGAGTTGTAAAATTTTATTTGACCAAATTTATGTTTTATATTTTTGCAACTAATCTTTCCCATCATATGCCTTTGCACCAGTTCTTTTGACATATACAGTCCAATTCCTGTCCCCATACTCTTGTGTTTAGTGGTAAAATATGGGTCAAATATCTTTGCTATTATATCATCTTTTATGCCGCCGCCATTGTCTATAATATTTATGATTATATTTTTTTTCGTTTGTTTTAAGATTACAAGTATCATCTTTTGTTTTAGCTTTACTTGGGATGTCAAAACATCTTTCGCATTATTTATCAGATTTAATACTACATGTATAAGTTCATTTTTAAATCCATATATCACTACTGGCTTATCACTAGAAAATTCTAACGATATTTTTTCTTTCTCCAGTTGATATTTTGAAAGCATTATGGCTTTTTGTATTGCTTTTTTTACATCAAATCTTTGTTTTACGCGATTTGGCATAAAAAAGTTTCTAAAATCATCTAGCGTTTCGGACATATTTTGACCAAGTTTTAAAGCATCATTTGTAGTATCTTCTACAAACTTTTCATTTAACTTACCTAGCTCATATTTACTTTGAAAACTTTGGATTATCATCATCAAAGCCCCTAAAGGTTGTCTCCACTGATGAGCGATATTGTGCAATACTTCACCCATGCTAGCAAGTCTTGCTTGCTGAAACATTATATTGTCTTTTTTTCTACTGTTTTCAACTTCTCTTTTAACCCTACTTTCAAGTGAGCTGTTTAGCACTCGTAACTCTTTTGTTTTCTTTAAAATATTTTCTTCTAGCGAATAATGAAGTTCCTTAAAATTGTTAATTATAGCGATAGATATCAAGATTATAAAAGCAAATGCAAAACTCAAAAGAGAAATAAGCATTATGCTACTAGTGTGAAATAGTTTGTCGTTCGCCTCTTTTTTAGAAATTGCCCGCTTAAGATTATTAGTTATGAGAGTTGAAAGATATATGTTTATAGAGTTTAATTCTAAGATAGTATTGTCGATTAATTTTATATCTATTTTTGCTTGATTTTTTTTTAGTAAAGATATGAGCGATTGTGTCTTTTTGCCAATACTGCCAATCTTTTTTTCTATATTGTCAGTTATTCTTTGCTCGAACAAGCTTTTTTTCAAAGAATCATTGTTTGCAAGAAAAAAATTAAGCCAATTACTTGCAAATTCTGGCAAACCGCTCACTTTTTTATTTACATCTTTCTTGTACTCTTGCCACTGCTTATCTGCAAGTTGATTTGCCAAACTCAGTATTTCTACTCCCTCAGCATTACTTATTTGATTTTCTTTTAAAGCACTAAGAGTCTCTTTGATATTTACTTGATATATATCTTTTATCTCTTCTAATTTTACCTGTGGAAAAGTATGGTTTTGAAATAGAACTTCAAAATCATACTTTAATGCAAATATAGATATAAACATCAAGAAACTGATAAATATAATTCCACCAAGTATCGTAAATATTAGTATTTTTGTTTTATTTGCAAATTTTATATTTTTAATTTTTTTATTAATATATTGGAAGAAAAATTTCACTGTTTTTCTCTTAATAACTGAAATTTACCTTTAGAATATTTCAAGAGATATACTCTATTTAAAAGTTGCGTGTTTTTATAACTAATCTTTATATCACCCAATGTATTTTTATCAGAATGTTTCAAATTGTATAAAAAATTACTTTCATTTATATTTCCATCAGATTTTTTTAAAGCGTGCACCACAACTTTAGCTGCCAAAAAAGATTCAAAAGATGCAAATGTAGGCTTATGAGTTGGATAGTAAAACTTTAATAATTTTTTATATTCTTTAGTAATCTGGGTATTTTGGCTATATGTTGGTACAACTTGAGAAAAGAGTAAGTTTTTACCATCATTATTTAATTCACTCATGAGTGCATCAGCATTTACGAATGATATAGGACAAAAAATAACATTTTTCAGGCTACTATGTCTTGCTTTTTTTATAAATCTAGCTGTTGGTTTGTATGCGCCTATTAAGATGATAGCCTCTGGCTTTTTTTGTGATATATCATAAATCGCTTGTTTAACAAATAGTGTATTTCTCTTATATGTTCCTTCACTTTGCAAACTTAGATTTCTCTTTTTTAATGCACTCAAAAGTGCAATGTATCCCTCTTTGCCATAATCATCATTTTGATAAAAAATAGAAAATTTGGTTATTTTTTTATTTACAACAAGATAATCTACAAGAGCATCTATCTCTTCTTTATATGAACTTCTTAGATTTACTATATTTGAATTTTTTGGATTTCTCAAAAAACTAGCACCTGTGTAAGGGGCTATAAAAGGAATTTTACTATTTTTTATAATTGGCATCACCTTTTTAACAGTAGGCGTTCCTACAAAATCAAAAAGAGCAAATACTTTGTCTTTTCCTATGAGCTTTTTTATATTTGTTTGGGTGATTTCTGGTTCGTATTTGTCATCAAAGTATATAAACTTTATCTTTTTACCATCAATTCCACCTTTTGCATTGACATGATTAAAATAGATACTTGAGCCAATCACCACTTCTTCGCCTAGGTTTTGATTTATCCCACTAAGTGGCAAGGAAGCACCAAATCTAATCTCTTTGATATTGGGGCTTTTACGACTAAAAAAAAGAGCCAAGGTGGTTACGATTATTAGAATAAGAATATATATATAATTTTTTTTTACCAAAATAGCCTCCTAGTGATTAATTATAGCGAAAATTAGCTTTGTATCCATCAAAGAGGAGTAAATATATCCTATTAAGTGGCTTTTAATGAGGATGTATTTATAATACGGTAAATATAAATTGACCATAAGGTTTTATAAAAATGAAAAATGATTATCTGTTTTTGACTAATAGCGGTTTAGACTTTCCCCTAGATGATAGTATAAAAGTTTTAGATTTTATTGATGATAGCAACTATATAGTCTCAAATATAGATATTAAAAACTGTTCTGTTTATGCACCTGAGATAAACTTTTATGCTAATAATACAAAAGATGATATAGGACAAAAAATCAAAAATATCAAGAGCCTATATGACATAAGAGCAATAGAATTTGACCTTGCAAAAGATATGGATTTTAAAGAAGAGGTAAATGATAAGTTACTAATTGTAACAGATGATGAAGAAAAATATAAAAAGATTTTAGAGAGTGAGAAATTTTCATCTATCACTCTAGGTCCAAAAATTATAAAAGATATAAATGGACATATAGGCAATTTGATTGTTTCGATACAAAAAGATGAAGATGTTTTTAGTGTGGCATGTTCGCAAATCATCTGGGAAGATGCACCGCAGTTTGCCATGAAACAAAGTGGCGTATTTGATCCGCTTGAGTTAGGATTTGATGAAGTATCTAAAAAAGTAGAAGATAATCTAAATGGATATAGATACAAAAATTTTACAATGTATGATCCAGACATCTGCCAGTACAACGAAAGAAGAGAAGAGATATGTGGCAAATGTGAAGAAGTATGCCCAACGGTAGCGATTTTAAAAGATGATGAAAAAAAACATTTGGAATTTTCGCAGATAGATTGTCACGGATGTGGCGGATGCATCAGTGTTTGCCCCTCAGGAGCACTTGATTATACTCAGATGCCACGCATCGCTTTTAGTGAGATAAAAGAGTTTTATAGAGATAAAGTTGCGTTGATAGTTCCACGAAAGATGGATTTAGAGGCTCTACATGTAGAGCTTCCCAAGGGTATATTGCCTCTTGCTATAGAGGGCGAGAAGTTCTTACATGAAGCACACTATATCTCACTTTTGCAAACAAGCGGAAAATCTGTCATCTTTTATAGTGATTTTATCTCGAAAGGCTCTGGTGATGCCATAACTTTGATAAACGAGATTTTTAGAAGAAAATATAATAAACAGGCAATTTTTATAGCCAAAGATGAAGATGAGTTAAAACAAGCATTTGACAAAATAGAAACATTTAATGAAGCAAAATATGGCATAAATGAGAGCGACCTCAGGAAAAGAGAGATATTTTCAGCCAGACTTGCTCATTTAGTCGGCGAAGATGATTTGGGTGTGGTAAAAACCGGTGAGCATATTCACTATGGAAATATCACTATAAATCAAGAGACTTGCACGCTATGTATGAGTTGTGTAGGTGCTTGCAATGTCAGAGCTCTTACGGTGCATCCCGAAGATAATACCTTGAGGTTTAATCCATCTATTTGTACAAATTGCGGGTATTGTGAGCCGACATGCCCTGAGAAAGATTGTCTAAGTGTGATTTATGACGAGTTGAGCTTGAAGCCTGATTATTTTAAACAAAATATTATGGCAAAAGACGAGATATTTAAGTGTGTAGAATGTGGAGCTGAGTTTGCTCCAAGAAAAGCGGTTATGATGATAGCGCAAAAGATGGAACCGATTTTTGGAGATGATAAAGCTAGAATAAGGACACTTTATTGTTGTGAATCTTGCAAGCCAAAAGTGATGTTAAAAGCTCAATTAGAAGGAAGAAAATAATGAATATAGATAATGAAAATATCAACAGAGCCAGAGTTTTATTTTATGGGCTTTTTAGCTCCCTTTTTGCATTTGTTTTGGAAGAGGAGAGATATAAGGGAGTTGAAGAAAAGATAGATTTTTTTCTGCAAAATCCTATAGATGACGGAGTTGATAAAACTCTTAAAAATATGTCTCAAATCATCTCATCAAAAGGTTTGAAGTCTATCCAGAGTGAATATGACTCTATATTTTATGATTTAAGCAGTAATCCTGTGCCTACAACAGCCTCCTTTTATGAAGAAGACAGAGATGATGGGAGAAAAAGACTCTTGATGGTAAATTATGTGTTGCAGTCAAACTATAGAAGAGATAGCGAAAAGTTTACAGATTTAGAAGATGACATAGGCTTTATATTTACACTTATGCACTACCTTGTAGCGGATGAATTAGATGGAGATGAAAAAGCAGCTTCTTTGGAAAAAGAGATTTTCAAAAATGTATTAAATAACTTTGTTGACGAATTTATAGAAAAAATATATACACATGAAAATGCAGTTTTTTATCAAGAAGTTGCCATATTTCTAAAATCATTTATATCTTTTGAGAGACTATTTTTGGATGTTAAAAAACCCAAGAAGAGAGAGAAAATCTCCAAAAAAGATGAAGTTGTAAATATATCTGATGCAGAAGCGAAAAGAAGACTTGAAAACAAGAGAAAAAAATCCGAAGAGATACAAGAGTGCATCATAGAAGTCGGAGGTGATGTAGAAGATGAGGTGTAAAAAGAGATATGAGAGAGTTTTTAAGATTTTTCTCATATCTCTTTAGTCGAGATAAATCAAAACAAAGGAGTAAAGATGCAAGACTCAAGAAGAGACTTTTTGAAAAAAGCCCTTGTTGGTGGAAGTGCTGTAGTAGCAAGCAGTGCACTTCAAGCTAGCGAGA
>JALUMJ010000194.1 GCA_027040375.1 Campylobacteraceae bacterium | reverse complement strand
TACTTTGGGATGGTTTGGATGAAGGGCAAATTAATATAAAAAAATTAAAACAAAAGAGGTTTTTTTGTGAAATCAATCTTAAGCTAAAAGATTATGGTAAGATTGACTTGTTAATTATGCTGTTTGATAAAATCAATATAAATATTTCTATTTTTACAACAAGCGATGAATTTTTGGATAGAGTGAAAGAAAATTTGCTAGTTTTAAAGCAAGGAATCAATAGTTTAGGTTTGATACCTACAAATATCTACATGTATGATTCGCTAAAAGATGATAAGATAAAAAGAGATACAAAATCGTATGTTGATAATGAGCAAATAGGAGAGGGCGTAAATATCCATGTCTAAAATAAAAAAAGCTGTAGCTCTTAAGTACGATAAAGACAAAGATAGTGCGCCAAAGGTAAAAGCAAAAGGCAAGGGAGAGACTGCAAAAAATATTATAAAAATTGCCCAAGAATATAATCTTCCTATCAAGAAAGATGAAGATTTGGTCGAGCTTTTAAGTAAAGTAGAGATAGACAAAGATATACCAGAAAATCTATACAAAGCTGTTGCTGAAGTTTTTAGTTTTGTATATAAAATTACCAAGAAAGAGTAGTATGAAATTACCAAAAGATGTAAGAATTGTAGAAGTAGGTCCAAGAGACGGATTTCAAAGTATAAAAGAGTGGATTCCAACAGAACTGAAGTTGCAGATAATAGATGGTTTAATCAAGTCTAATTTTAAAAAGATTGAAATTACATCATTTGTGCATCCAAAAGCGATTCCTCAGATGAAAGACGCAAAAGAGATTGTGCAAACTCTTCTTCAAAAATATGATGATAAAAATGTGATTTTCAATGCTCTTGTACCAAATCTTTTTGGAGCAAAAGCCGCTTATGAGTTAGGTATAAGAGAAGTTACTTATGTCATCTCAGCTAGCAAGGCTCATAACAGAGCAAATGTGAAAAGAACTCCTAGAGAATCATTTGATGGATTAAAAGAGTTGAAAGACACATATCCAGATTTGAAGATAAATCTTGCTATCGCCACTGTTTTTGGGTGTCCTTATGAAGGAGATATTGCTATAGAGCAGGTGAAGTGGATGATAGAACAAGGCTTACATGTAGGAGTTGATAACTTTACTTTAGCTGATACCATAGGCGTCGCTAATCCAAGACAAATGTCTGTGGTTTTAAAAGAGCTCAAAAAAGATTTTAAAGATATAGACTTTGCTTTGCATCTTCATGACACAAGAGGCATGGGGCTTGCAAATGTGTTAAGTGCTTTGCAATGCGGAGTTAGAACTTTTGAATCAGCCCTTGGAGGCTTGGGAGGTTGTCCTTTTGCCCCAGGAGCCGCTGGCAATATAGCAAGTGAAGATTTAGTAAATATGTTAGAAAATATGGATATAAAAACAGGTGTAAAATTAGATAAATTGTTAAATACAGTTAAAATAGTAAAAGAAAAAATCAAACCTATCTTAACAAGCCATATGGCATATGTTGATAGTTGTAGTACAGGAGAAAAAGGATGAGCAAGCAGCCATTAGATGGAGTAAAAGTTTTAGAGTTAGGAAGCTTGATAGCAGGACCATTTGCAGGTAGGCTTTTTGGTGATTTTGGAGCTGAAGTTATCAAAGTAGAGCCTCCGAAAAAAGGCGACCCACTTCGTAAGTGGAGAATGTTAAAAGATGGAACTTCTCTTTGGTGGTATGTGCAATCAAGAAATAAAAAATGCATCACTTTGAATTTAAGAGTAGAAGAGGGTGCCAAAATCATCAAAAAACTAGCTAAAGAAGTTGATATTATCATCGAAAATTTTAAACCTGGAACCTTGGAAAAGTGGGGAATAGGATATGAAGATTTAAAAAAGATAAATCCAAAAATCATAATGGTAAGAATCTCAGGGTATGGTCAATATGGTCCTTATAGCTCAAAACCAGGGTTTGGAAGTATCGGTGAGGCGATGGGCGGTATCAGATATCTTAGCGGTTATCCTGATTTGCCACCAGTTAGAACTGGAATCAGCATAGGAGATTCTATAGCTGCCATATATGCTGTTATGAGTTCCATGATGGCACTTT
This sequence comes from Campylobacteraceae bacterium, assembly GCA_027040375.1. Lineage (GTDB taxonomy): Bacteria > Campylobacterota > Campylobacteria > Campylobacterales > Sulfurospirillaceae > JAADIZ01. The sequence goes on along the minus strand of JALUMJ010000194.1, from coordinate 4,384 downwards.
ATCATCGTGATATCGGTGGCGGAGATGGGCAGTATATAGATGTAGCTTTATATGAAGCCATTTTTAGTTTGATGGAAAGTATGGTGCCTGAGTTTGACCAATTTAAATTTATAAGGGAGAGAAGTGGAAACACGCTTCCTGGAATCGCACCTTCAAATATCTACCTATGTGGAGATGAAAAATATATCGCCATCGGAGCAAACGGAGATAGTATATTTGCTCGTTTATGCCAAGCTATTAATCGTGAAGATTTGGCACAAAACGAAGAGTTTAAATCAAATGATGGAAGAGCTGCTAACATGAAATACATAGATGAACAGATAGAGGCTTGGACAAAAACTATGAGTATAGAAGATGCACTTGTAATTTTAGATAAATATCAAATTCCAGCTGGAAAGATTTATAATGTCGAAGACATGTTTAATGATGCTCATTTTGAAGCAAGGCAGATGATCGAAACTGTGAAAATAAATGACAAAGATGATTTAAAAGTGCCAGGCATCATACCAAAATTTAGTAAAACTCCAGGAAAGATAAAATGGGCTGGTTTAAGCTTAGGCGCAAACAACAAAGAAATCTATCAAAATATGTTGGGTTTTAGTGATGAAGAGATGGATAAAATGAAATCTGAAGGTGTTATTTAGACTAGTGTAAAACAATTATGTTACTATTTGAAACTTTATTGTTTAAAATTTTAAAATTTTATAAAAATTATTGACAAGTTAGTATATTTTATTATAAGATAAAATCTATCTAAATTTTAAAAGGAAAAAATATGAAACTTAAAAATATACTCTTAAGTGCAATAGTGCTTGTTGGAATGTCAAGTGCTTTAAATGCAGCAAAAACTATGAGGGTAACTTTACAGTTGCCTATATCTCATTCACTTGGTAAAAATTGGCAAGAGTTTAAGAAATTAGTTGAAAAAGGAACTAATGGTGAAGTAAAAGTTCTTATATTTCCATCAGCGCAACTTTATAAAGATAAGCAAGTTCCAGGAGCCGTAGGAAGTGGAGCTATAGAGGCTGGAACTGCTTTTATGGGAAGATTTACTGGTTCAGTTCCTGCTGTTGATGTTGTTAGTTTGCCGTTTTTCTTTAAAGATGAAGCAGGTTTGAGAAAAGCAGTCAAAAGTGGCTCAAAAATGAGAACAATCTTGGACAATGCTATTTTAAAAGAGACAGGTGCTAAAATATTATGGTGGCAAGCTTATGGACACAATGTGTATCTAAACAATGGTAAGCCTATCAGATTACCATCAGATTTAAAAGATAAAAAAGTTAGAACTTATGGAAAAGTACTTGGATGGACTGTTGAAGCAGCTGGTGGAGTGCCAACTATAATGTCTGGTTCAAAGCAGTTTTTAGCATATCAACAACACGCAGTTGATGTTGGTATGACTGGACTTTCAGGTGTGAAAAGTAGAAAATTGTACGAAGTTATGAAAAATGTTACGCTTTCATATGATAGCATCATAGAATTTGTAGCGATTATAAATAATAAGTTTTTTAATTCACTCTCAGCTAAAAATCAAAAAGTAATCCTCGATGCTTCTGCCATTGTTGAAAAACATCTTAGAGATGAGGTGTATTCTGGTGAAGATAAGATGGCAAAAGATTTAGAAAGCAAGATGAATGTTATAAGACTAACAGATGCCCAGAGAAAAGTATGGGAAGATACTATAAAAAAACCTGTAGTTGCAAGATATAGAAAAGCAGTAGGTCCAATGGCTGATGAAGTTATAAAAGCGGCTCACGAAGATGAAGCTGGAAAATAAAAAATAATTTAGCAGAGTGCATTAGCACTCTGTTGATAAAAGATTTGTATGATAAAAACAGTTGAAAATATAACAGAATTTTTTGGAAAATTATCCGCTTGGCTTTTTTTCTTTATAGGTATAATTGTAACTTATGAAGTTTTAGTGAGGTATGCGTTTAATAGTCCAACTATTTGGGTGGATGAAGTTTCTTCAGTAACACAAATTTGGGCAGCTTACATAGGTGTAGCATTTGCCCTAAAGCATAAAGATATGATAGTTATAGATTTGGCTTTCAAAAATCCAGATTCCACTATTCGAAAGATATTAGAAACATTTTCTTTGTTAGTTATCATAGGTTTTAGTGTGATTACTGTGTATTATGGATTTCAAATTTGGCTTGATTCTACTCTTAAAGGACATACAACTGATACCTTCTTAGCATTGCCCAAGTGGTTTACTCAAGCTTCAATTTGGGTTGGATTTCTAATTTTACTATTTCAAGCTGTTATAGAGATTGTAAAAGTTTGGACAGTTGGAATCGATCCAAATAGCACCAAAGAGATGATAGAAGAGAGTATTTGATGAGCGCTTTTATAATTCTTTTTATATTAATTTTACTGCTTGTTATGAGGGTGCCTGTGGCTTTTTCATTAGGCGGTTTAGGAGTTGCTCTTTTAGCATATTTTCCACTCCCACTCAATGCAATCCCTCAAAGACTTTATGGGACGATGGATAGCTTTGAACTTCTTGCGGTTCCTATGTTTTTACTTATGTCAAATGTTCTTCTAAAAGGAAAAGTTGGAAAAGATTTGTTTGAAGCGGTTCAGAGTTGGGTGGGACATCTCCCTGGCGGTTTAGGAGTTGCTACTATCCTTTCATGCGGTATATTTTCTGCGGTTTCTGGCTCATCTGTTGCAACTGCAGCAACAATCGGTACAGTTGCGATTCCAGAGATGACTAAACGAGGTTATCCTAGACACTTTGTTTATGGTCTTTTGGCAGCTGGTGGCACACTTGGCATTATGATACCTCCATCGATCCCTCTTATCATCTATGGTGTTATATCTGAGAGCTCAATTCCAAAACTCTTTTTAGCTGGTATTGGTCCAGGACTTTTTCTTATAGTTATTTTTATTACATACAGTGTTCTTTATTCAAAAATTAGTAAAAATTACCACCAAATCCCAAAAGCTTCTTGGAAGGAAAGGATGGATGCTAGTTTAAGAGCACTTCCGACAGTATTTGTAGCCATCTCTGTGATAGGCTCTATTTATGCAGGAATTGCAACACCCTCCGAGAGTGCAGGGGTTGGCTTTGTTATGTCTTTGATAGTAACTTTTGCTATGGGTAGGATGAATTTTGCAAAACTAAAAGAGGCAGTTTATGATGCGGCAAAGACTACTATTATGATTTTTATGATTATAGCTGGAGCAAAAGTCTTTTCATACGCAATCACACTTTATATGATACCTCAAAATGTATCCGAACTTTTGATACAAAACATCACAAATCCTACAATTTTTATATTTGCTATAGGTTTAGTTCTTTTGATAGTTGGTTTCTTCTTGGAGTCCTTGTCAATGCTTTTGATTATGGTACCAGTTTTGTTTCCGGCTATTATGGAAAAAGGAATAGACGGCATTTGGTTTGGTCTGTTTTTTGTTATATTGATTGAGACTGCACTTATCACTCCACCAGTTGGCATGAATCTATTTATCATACAAGCAATTTCCAATGCAAAAATAACAGAGATAGTTAGGGGTGTGTGGCCTTTTGTACTTATAATGCTAAGTACGGCAGTGCTTATGTGGTTTTGGCAAGATTTAGTTTTGTATATTCCTTATCACTTTTAAATATTGTTTTAAAATCTCTTGATTGTTGTGCTTTATAGCTCCTTTTATCAAAATATTGCATTTTCTTATGATTTCATCTTTAACCTCATTTGAAAATCTTGTACCCAAAAATTTTTGAAGCGTATATATGTGATATCTGTCAATAGCAAAAATTGTAGATGACAATTGAGAATGCCCAGCTTTTTTTATGATACATTCACTCTTAACAAGAGCGATTTGATAATCATATAAAATTCTAAGCCACATATCATAATCTTCACAAACGCTCAAACTCTCATCAAACAATCCCACAGTATCAAATACCTTTTTGTTTATCAAAACAGAGCTAGCCGCAATCTTACATGTAGAGATATTTTGTAAAAAACACTCTCCTTGCGGTTTTTTGAGTGATTTTGGATATTTTATCTCTTTGCCATCTCTCAGCCATCTTTCACCTGTATGAGAAAACATTAGATTTGCATCCTTATTATGCAGTGCAACTTGTTTTTGTGCTTTGTCTTTTAGCCATATATCATCACTGTCTAAAAACGCAAGCCAATTATTTTTAGCATTTCTTATGCCAGTATTCCTGGCATGTGAAACACCTAGATTTTTTGTTTTTATAATTTTTATACCATGAAATTTTTTTAAAATATCCTGCGTGTTATCAGTTGAGCCATCATCTATAACGATAATTTCATCGATACTATAAGTTTGATTAAGTATGGAATTTATCGCATCACTAACTAGTGTAGCTCTATTAAAGGTTGGAATTATAGCTGTGATTTTCAAA
>JALUMJ010000193.1 GCA_027040375.1 Campylobacteraceae bacterium | reverse complement strand
AAAGTTTCACTAAATGATTATGACAGTTACATAAAAGCCGATAATGACAAAGAAAGAAGCATAAAAGCCAAAGCTGTTGTAGAAGCTTTTAAGAACCATATAAACACTTTGGATTCAAAAGATTATACTAAATACAAATTAGGAACTTTGCAATATATATTTATGTTTGTCCCCATAGAAGGTGCATTTGCTCTGGCAGTTCAAGAAGATGAGAGTTTGTACGAATACGCTCTAAATAAGCATATCGCCATAGTTACACCCTCAACTCTAACGGTATCACTTCGCACAATTTATCTTTTTTGGCAAAGCGAACAATCAACATCACACGCAACAAAGATGTTTTCAGTAGCAGGCAAATTATATGACAAGATGGTTATATTTGCTCAAAATTTTGAAAAGATAGGAAATCAAATCCAAACTGTGAGCAATACATATGAAAATGCCAAAACTCAACTCTCAGCTGGAAATGGAAATCTTATGAAAAGGGTCGAGGATTTAAAAACTCTTGGTGCAAAAACCACTAAATCGTTAAAAAATGGAAAAATTGCATACAGCGACTTTGATGATGAGGAAGTAGATATAGAGATGGTTGAGGAAAAGATTTGAATTATACAAAAATTTTAAAAGAGATCAAAGAAGAGGTAGAGCCGCTTTTTAAAAAAGGTAAAGTGGCAGATTATATCCCCGCCTTAAAGAGAGTTAATCCTTCTCATTTTGCTATGAGTTTGCAATTATTTGATGGCACTACTTATGATATAGGGGACACAAATACAAAATTTTCGATACAGAGTATTTCAAAGATATTTACTTACACTATGGCGATATCTTTGAAGGAAAAAGAGCTGTATAAACATGTGGGGCATGAGCCATCGGGTAATCCTTTTAATTCACTAGTGCAATTAGAATATGAAAATGGGATACCTAGAAATCCTTTTATAAATGCTGGTGCTATAGTCATCACTGATATATTGGCTTCAAAATATAAAGATAAAACTTTTGATAAAATACTTGATTTTATAAGAAGAGTTTCTAATAATAAAAAGATAGATTTTGACAAAGAGGTGGATGATTCAGAAGCAGAATTTGGCTTTCGAAATATCGCCTTGGTAAATATGATGAAAAGTTTTAAAAATATAGCAAACAAAACAGATGATGTCATGGATATATATTTTAAGCAATGCTCAATCTCTATGAATACCAAAGAATTAAGCAAATCAGCATTGTATCTTGCAAATCACGGAGTTGACCCTATCACAAAAGAGAGATTTTTAAGTGAATCTCAAGCAAAAAGGCTCAACTCGTTGATGCTTACATGTGGGCATTATGACGCTTCTGGTGATTTTGCATACAGAGTAGGGCTACCTGGAAAAAGTGGCGTAGGAGGCGGTATCGTAGCTATAGTGCCAGAACTTATGTCCATATGCGTTTGGTCGCCTGGCTTAAACTCCAAAGGCAATTCGCTTGTCGGCACAAAGGCGCTTGAGCTTTTTACTACAAAAACTGGACTTTCTATATTTTAGATAA